>JAKMEU010000223.1 GCA_022425845.1 Luminiphilus sp.
CACTTAACCTGTTTTATAAATATTCTGTTGTGTTGGAGGTATTGGTTTGGCGGGTGAAGCACTGCGACTGACGTTACGTCAGCTCGAGATCTTTTTGGCCGTTGCGCAGCAGGGCACGACGTCTGAAGCAGGCAATGCCCTTGCCATGTCCCAGTCAGCGGTCAGTGCGTCGCTCAAGTCTCTGCAGGAAAATCACAGCACGGTGCTATTCGATCGTGTGGGAAATCGCCTGGCTCTCAATCACGCGGGCCGTAAGTTTGAAATACGTGCGAGGCAACTGCTTGACGAAGCCCGTAAGCTGGAGTCGGAGCTGAAATCGGCTTCTCCCTCAGGCGACCTGAAGATCAGCGCCAGCTTCACCATAGCGAACCATCTCATGGTGGACTATTTGACGGCCTGGCTGGGTCGTTATCCCTTCGCTCGGGTTGATATCAGCCCGGGCAACACCCCCGATGTGGTTGAGCGTGTGCTGAAACGGGAAAGCGAGTTGGGCTTGATAGAAAACGAGACGGCGGCCTCGGGGGTTGAGCTGATTCCCTGGGTAGAGGATGAACTATTCGCTTTTTGTGCTCCGAGTCATCCCCTCGCGGCCAAAGGGCGATTGACGGAGGCGGATGTCTTGCGCGAAGACTGGATTCTTCGAGAGCCAGAATCCGGCGCGCGTTCGCTCTTTGATCAGGTATTCACCGCGCACCTTCCGCGACTTCGGGTGCGGCTGGAGTTTCGGCATAACGAACCGATCCTGCGAGCAGTAGAGCAGGAACTCGGTATCGGCTGCCTTTCCGAAAAGGTATTGGCCCCCCACCTGGATCAGGGTGGCTTGGTGGCCCTGTCCTTACCGAAAAAATTACGTCTTAAGCGGCGTTTCTATTTCTGCCTGCGGCAACAGCGTACGCATCGGCCCGAGGTGGAGGCATTTCTCAGTCTCTGCCGTTCGTCGCCCCAGAGGGCATCAGCGTAGGACAATCAGCGGCTTCTGGCTGCTCTGGATCATTCGTATGGTGTTGCTACCCAGAAAAAGGTGCCTCACCTTTGAATGGGAAAAGGCGCCCATGATCATCAAGCCGACATCCTGAGCTTGCTGATAGTCCAACAGTGCCTCCGTTACCGATCCCTCCACAAGATGGGGTATCACCTCGTAACCCTCCTGAAGCAATCGTTGGTTTGCCGCTTCGAGCTTGTCTTTGTGGCCGTCGTCCTGTCCCACCATCACGAGGTGGCAGGGAAGTCCTCGCAGCAAGCCGCCCTTGATAATCCTCTCCAGGGACCGCTCGGCTGTATCTCGGCCATCGTAGGCCAGCATAAAGCTCTTCGGGGGGCTGAATTGTGCGCCGGTAATCAGTATCGAGGTGTGAACCTGGCGAATGAGTGACTCGATGTGGGACCCAAGTGCAGTAAATTCCCCGGCATGGTCGGTCCCCACTTTGCCCACAACCATCAGCCGCGCCTGATGCTCAAGTTCGACCAGGGCCTCAACAAAATCGCCGTGGCGCAGCAGGGACTGCACATCCTCAATGCCCTGCGCCTTGACGCGGCTTTCGGCTTCGCCAAGCAGCGTTTTGCCATATTGCAGAGCCAGCTTGCCACGCTCCTGATCGAGCTGCGCCATGCGTTCGAGAAGCTCGCTCTGGGCGCCAAGCCCAATGGTGCCGCTCCAGTCGTCAGCGCCGTGTTGCGGACGACGTTCAATGGTATGCAGCAGCAGTAAACTGCGTTCAAGGCGGGAAGCTACCCATGCAGCGGCTTCGCAGACGGCCAATGAACCCACCGATCCATCAATGCTGGCGATAACCTGTTCCTGATTTGCATCCATGGTTAATGGCTCCCCATCAATTTTTCGACTTCAGCGGGATCGTTGTGGATCCCAAACTTGTCTACCACAGTCTCGGTAGCGGCATTCATACCATGGATAGTGACTTCTGCACCTTCACGGCGAAATTTGATGACCACCTTGTCTAACGCTGCGACTGACGTGACGTCCCAAAAATGCGCCTGGGACAAATCAATGACAACGTTCTCTACGGCTTCCTTGAAGTCAAACGCGGCTATGAACTGTTCGCTGGAAGCAAAGAAGACCTGACCGATAACGCGATAGGTCCGTGTTCCCTCAAGCGGCTCCTGTTCGCTCTTGACGACCATGAAGCGCCCGATTTTATGGGCAAAGAACAGTGAGGCCAGGAGTACGCCGACGAACACGCCGATCGCCAGGTTGTGGGTGGCAACCACGACGATAACGGTACTGATCATGACGATGTTGCTGGACAGCGTGTTGCGCCGAAGGTCGCGTACCGATACCCAGGAAAACGTACCTATGGATACCATGATCATCACTGCCACGAGGGCTGCCATGGGTATTTGCTGCAACCAGCTGTCCAGGAACACCACCATGATAATCAGAACCGTGCCGGCAGTCAGGGTAGACAGGCGGCATCGGCCGCCGGATTTCACATTGATGATGGACTGACCGATCATGGCACAGCCCGCCATGCCGCCAAAAAAGCCGGCTGCGATGTTGGCAATACCCTGACCCTTGCATTCGCGGTTGCGATCGCTGGTGGTGTCGGTGAGGTCGTCAACGATGGTGGCCGTCATCAGTGATTCCAGCAGCCCGACGACGGCCAGGCCCGCAGAATAGGGCAGGATGATCCACAAGGTCTCCAGCGTCAGAGGGATATCTGGAATCAGGAAAATGGGAAGGGTATCCGGAAGGTCGCCCATATCGCCGACGGTTCGGACATCGATACCCAGGACAATAGAGACTGCGGTCAAGCCAACAATACAGACCAGCGGAGAGGGAATGCTTTTGCCGACGACGGGTATTCGGGGAAACAGGTAGATGATCGCCAGGCCGCTTGCCGTGAGTGCGTAGACCTGCCAGGTCACATGGGTTAATTCTGGTAACTGTGCCATGAAAATAAGAATGGCAAGGGCATTCACGAATCCTGTCACCACGGAACGCGATACAAAACGCATCAGTTCCCCGAGCTGCAGGAAGCCGGCGATCACCTGCAGGAATCCGGTCAGCACGGTTGCCGCCAGCAGGTATTGCAGTCCGTGCTCTTTGACCAGGGTTACCATCACCAGCGCCATGGCCCCGGTGGCCGCTGAAATCATTCCCGGTCGACCGCCTACGAAGGCTATGACGACGGCGATGCAAAAAGAAGCATACAGCCCGACGCGAGGGTCAACGCCGGCAATGATTGAAAAGGCGATTGCCTCGGGAATGAGGGCGAGGGCCACCACGAGACCGGCGAGCAAATCGGCGCGAATGTTGTCGAACCATTCGACCTTGAGGGTAGCGAGCATGTCGGTATCCGAAACAGAGGGGGGCGTCGATTATTCTTTAATGGCCCCGTTCCGGATCTGTGTGAGTCAGAGGGTGCCCGAACCCGGCGCCGCTTAACCTGCGTAAACGCGCATTAGCGCCTGCCGACATTGTGGCCTTAGAGACCCGACAATCTGCGCCTTGGCTTACCCACGGGCGTTTCTGCGAGGCGGCTTTTATCGTGATTGAGTCGCTTTCCATGCATAATGGCGACTCAGAGTAGCGCGACAGGAGCCCGACCGTGGAAGACCAGTACCAGGCCTTAAAAAACCAGCTGTCTCACGATGTCATGCAGGTGCTGCTGCGTCTGGTGTTGGTGTTGGTCATTCTGTGGATTTGCGCCCGAATATTCTCTCCCTTTTCCAGCATTATGTTGTGGGCAGTAATATTGGCGGTGACGCTCTATCCCCTGCATATCAAACTGCGTAATTCAACGGGATGGAGCGATGGCAGAAGTGCATCGTTGATTGCCGTTACCGGGCTTCTCCTTTTGGGCGTTCCGACGGTGTTGCTGGGCATGTCCTTGGTGGATCACGTGGCAGACATGCTTGCGCAGTGGAAGGCCGGTACCCTGAGTATTCAACCCCCCCCAGAATCTGTGCAGGAGTGGCCCATTGTGGGTGAGCGGCTCTATGCAGCCTGGCTGGCCGCGTCTGAAAATCTTGCAGAGATGCTGGCGAGCCATGGCGAGGAAGTGCGCGCCCTGATCAAACGAGCTGTCGGGGGAACGACAGACGTGCTGGGTACCATCGGTCTGTTTCTGGGTGCCATTGTCATTGCCGGCATCATGATGGCCTACGGTGAATCCGGGCATGCCGCAGTGGGCCGTATCTCAAACACGCTGGTTGGTGGGAGTCGCGGTGAGCGTTTGCAGCAACTGTCTGTGGCGACCATGCGCTCGGTGGCAACAGGGGTTATCGGTGTGGCTGTGATCCAGGCCTTACTGTTGGGCGTTGGTTTTCTTTGGGCTGGCGTCCCCGCGGCGGGCGTGCTTGCCGTCGTCACGCTGTTCATCGGCATCATCCAGTTACCGGCTCTGCTCATCACCCTGCCGGTCCTCGCGTGGCTGTGGTCATCGGGGGATGGCTCTACCGCCATGAACGGCATCATCACGGTTTATTTGCTGGTGGCGGGGCTTTCCGATGGTGTACTCAAGCCCATGCTGCTGGGGCGAGGGGTCGACGTGCCTATGCCTGTTGTATTGATTGGGGCGCTGGGCGGCATGGTTGGCATGGGGATGATCGGTCTGTTTCTGGGGTCGGTAATACTCGCTGTGGGCTATCAGCTCCTGTGGGCGTGGGTCGATCGTGAAACAGCCATTGCAGAGGCTGAGCCTGTCGCAGACGAGACGGGAGAGGCCTCCTAACCGGGCAGGCAGCGGTTGCTTAGGGACGGCATGTGAAAACGCGTTTTTGGTCAATACCCGTGCTGTCTGTGCTTCTGTCCGCCTGCACCACCGTGGGACCCGATTACACACCGCCCGACGACACCTGGCTTGATGGACTGGAGACGTCTGTTTACGGTAAGTCGGTGACGCTGGCGTCCGACAGCGAGGCGGATCTTGCGACCTGGTGGCGGCAATTCAACGATCCTGTACTGGATGAGCTGATTGAGTCAGCGCGGCGGGAGAATCCCGGTTTGAGGCTGTCAGGGCTCCGGATTCTGGAGGCCCGGGCACTGGCTGCGGCGGCCGGCGCGGCACTCTATCCACAGGTGCAAACCCTGAGCGCGGATGCCGCCTACGCCAAGCGTAGCAGTGGCCCGGGAGAAAGCGGCTTTTCAAGCTGGGACGCAGGGTTGAGTATCGGCTGGGAACTCGATTTCTGGGGTCGCTTCCAGCGGGGTATTGAATCCGCAGATGCGGCCTATTTTGCATCTGTGGCAAGCCAGCGGGATGCTCAGGTGCTACTGGCATCTACGGTAGCCGATACCTACTGGCGCTACCGGATCGTTGAGGCTCGGATCCATATTCTCAACAAGAATGCCGAGCAGCAAGCCCGCAGTTATGAGATTACCCGGCAGATGTTTGAAGCTGGACAGCAGTCTGAGCTGGATCTTCAGCAGGCAAGGACCCAGTACCTGGCGACCTTGTCGACGCTCCCCGCCCTGGAGGGCGGAGCAGCCCAGCTTATCAATGCGCTTTCGGCCCTATTGGGTAAAGGTCCGGGTGAAATCGAGGCGTCCCTGGTCTCTGATGCGCCCTTACCAACCGATCACAAAGTGATGCTGGATGAACTGCCTGCCTCCCTCATCCAACGACGACCCGACGTGAGAGCCAGTCTCTGGTCGGTGGCGGCCCAGTCAGCCCAGATTGGCTTGGCTGAGGCAGAGTACTACCCCTCCATTGCTATTGGTGGGAGCCTGGGCTGGTCGGGTAATTCACTGACCGCCGTCGATAGTGCTGGGTTGTTGGGTGCCGGCCCAGCCGTTCGCTGGACTGTTTTTGATTGGGGCCGCATAGCCAATACCGTTCGTATTCAGGATGCCCGCCTGCAGCAGACGCTTGAGGCGTATCGCGGGACGGTTCTCAATGCGGCACGCGAGATTAATGATGCATCAATAGCGTTGGATAAATCGGCGGAGCAGCGAGTGTTACTGGTTGAGACAGTCGATGCGTCCGAGCGCGCCCTCGAGATTGCAACGATCCGATACCGTGAAGGCTATGCTGATTTTCAGCGGGTGTTGGATGCCCAGCGGGTAGTATTTACCCAGGCAGACCGAAAGCTGCAGAACGATGGCGAGCACCTTCGGGCGATCGTCAATATTTACAAGGCGCTGGGGGGCGGATGGCGGCCAGATCAAATCAGCGAGATGTTGCCACCTGCTGTGCTGGAGCAGATGCAGGAGCGATCTGACTGGGGAGAATTACCCACACTGCCTGTGATTGATGCGGTGCAACCCCCGACCACCCCGAACGATAACAGTACGGAGCCCTCACCATGAGCCCAAACGAAGAGACCAGCGGCGCCCGAACAGTGAACCGTGGTGCGGGGCTGGTGCTCATCGCCCTGATCCTTTTGCTGACCTGGTACATTTCTGCCGATCGCTTGACGCCCTATACCTCTCAGGCGCGTGTGGAGGGCTTTGTTGTCGGGGTGGCGCCAAAAGTGGCAGGCCTGATTACCGGGGTCAACATCACCAACAACCAACAAGTTGCCGCTGGGGACGTGCTGTTCCTGGTGGACGACTCTGATTATCTCATCGCCCTGGAGCGTGCGGAGTCCGAGTTACAGAAAGCCCAGCAGCAACTCGCCGCGGGTGACTCGGGCGTGGATGCAGCGCGTGCCGGGCTCGACGCCGCGTTGGCCAATCAGGAAAAAAGCAACAAGGATTATGAACGGCTGAGTCGTTTGTATGAGCAAGATCCCGGCACAATTTCCCAGCGACGGTTGGAGATGTCAAAGGCGTCACTCGAAGCGTCGACGGCTCAGGTGGCGGCTGCTCGCGCCGATATACAGCGGGCGATTGACGCCAAAGGCGGGGACGACGATGCGAGCAACGCCTTCCTCAAATCTGCACAGAGTGCATTGGCCAAGGCCCAGCTGGACCTGGCCAATACCCGGGTCAGGGCGGCTAAAACCGGCGTTGTCACCGACCTGAGAGCAGAGGTAGGGCAGTTTGCAGGTGTGGGAAAGCCCGTCGTAACGCTGGTGGCCACCGATGAGGTGTGGATAAACGCGGCGTTTACCGAGAACAATCTCAATGCCCTGAAGGCGGGCGTCGAGGTGGAGATACTGTTCGATGTCTTGCCAGGGCGCGTTTTCGAGGGGCGTGTCCGCTCCATTGGTCTTGGCATCAGCGCGTCCCAGCCAACACAGCCGGGCACCCTCCCGAGCATACAGAACAACCGCGACTGGCTGCGGCAGGCCCAGCGGTTCCCGGTGCAGGTCGATATCAATGATCTGTCAGACCCCGAACTCAGGCAGGCTCTCCGGATTGGGGGCCAGGCCTCGCTGGTGGCCTACGGTGATGCGCCCTGGTTCCTGGACGGGTTGGCCTGGCTCAGCATTCGCCTGCGCAGCTTTCTGTCCTATGCCTATTGAAGCCCGGAGGACGTTTCGTCTCGCTCTGACGGTGTCCCTGGCGCTGGTGCTGTCCTACGGGAGCGGCATATCGGTGCCCTATTTTGCACCTTTATTGGCCCTGATCCTGACCCTACAACCCGCGCCACCCATGCCTGCGGGCAAGTTGCTGGTAATGGCCGTGGCCCTGACCGTGATCCTGGGGGTGGGTCTTGTTGTGGCGCCATTGGTCGAAGAGTACCCACCGGTAGGACTTACGCTGGTGGCGCTGGGATTGCTTCTCAGCAGCCGCATCAGCCTTGCCGGTGAAAATGCAGCGGTGGGTACGTTGCTTGCGGTGGGGCTGACGCTGATATCAGCATTTGGCGTGCTGAGTCTGGCCCTGGCACAAACCCTGGTTGTCGCCCTTGTTGTGGCGGTCCTCATCGCCGTATTCAGCCAGTGGGTGGTCTATCCGTTCTTTCCGGAGCCGGAGCCGGGGGCGCCAAACAAGGAACCCACTCCGGAAAGCAGCGCCGTATCGCCCGTTCGTGCACTCCGGGCGGTGGTGGTCATCATGCCGGCCTATCTGTTCCTGCTGATAAACCCAACAGGCCACACGCCGGTGATGATGAAGTCCATTCTGCTGGCGCAATCTCCCGATGTGCGAGAGGCTAGAAAATCAGGCGTTGAATTACTGGGAGCGACCCTTCTTGGGGGCATACTCGCCATCCTGTTGTGGTTTGGCCTTAAATTGTCCCCCCATCTGGAACTGTTCGCGCTGTGGATTCTGCTCGCATTTATAGGTCTTGGCCGCAAACTTTATGTGCGGGGTACCACCCGTTTTTCTGAGCAATTCTGGTTGGATACGTCTGTGACGATGCTCATCTTATTGGGACCTGCAGTGGCAGACAGTGCGGCCGGAAAGGATCCCTATCAGGCCTTTGCGTTCAGATTTGGCATGTTTCTTCTAGTTGCGCTGTATGCCTGGTCCAGCATGGCGTTACTCAATCATTTGGGTTGGTTGGATACTTCAGAGGAGGAGGTGGCAGCGTGATCATTACTTTGTCAGTGGGTTTTGCTGCGATGGTTGTCTGTCTGTTCGTACAGGGGAGCCTTCTGTTCCTCGCGACCCGTTACTACATTGGCCACCTGAGCTGGGTCAGGACGTCATCCCGAGCCATGGCCATGGTGTTGATCTCCCAGGTCATGCTGATGCTGGTACTGGGCAATCTGCTCCAGGTGGCCATCTGGGCGTTCCTGTTCATCTTTCTTGGGGAATTCGGGGATTTCCAAACGGCGTACTACCATTCCCTGGTCAATTTTTCGACGCTGGGCTATGGCGATATCGTGATGTCCGAGCGGTGGCGTGCGTTGGGCCCATTACAGGCCATCAATGGTGTGCTGATGATCGGCGTCAGCACGGCATCCATTACCTCAGTTGTTCAGGATACCTTCGAGCGTTCCCGTCTATTTGAACGGGGTAGAGGCGGGCCGGACCTGTGATGGCACCATTGCCCGTCATCTGACCTGTTTAAACACCTGAACTGAGACCTGCGGCGGAGCGTAGAAGTGGAATGTATCAAGGCATGGGGTTTGCGATGTTAAAAGATTTTCGAGTTTGGTTCTCAGGCTTGTTGCTCCTGGCGCTGACGGCATGCTCGCAGCCGCCCATGAAATCCGTTCCCGGCTCTGAAGTGGCTACCGAATCCGGGGCGGTTATGGGGCTCACCGCCGATGACAAAGTGGTTCACTGGAAAGACATACCCTTCGCAGAACCGCCAACGGGCGACCTGAGGTGGCGAGCGCCGAGACCCTATGAGGGCCGGACAGCGGTTATTACGCCTCGTGGGTCAACCCTGTGCGTGCAGACACCGGGAGAAATTTCCGGGACCGACGGGTCGGACCCCGTGGGGTCCGAAGACTGCCTGTATCTGGATGTGGTTGCGCCTGAGGATTATCGCGGCCGTCAGTTGCCTGTCATGTTCTGGATACATGGTGGCGGCAACACCTCGGGTACAAAAGATACCTACGATTTTTCTGAGTTGGCGGAGAACCAGCAGGTGGTCGTGGTCACCGTCAACTATCGGCTGGGGCCCTTCGGCTGGTTTACGCATCCCGCCCTACATGCCGATGCCGAGGGTCATGACCTCAGTTCAAATTTCGGACTTCTCGATATCATTGCAGGACTGCAATGGACCCAGCGCAATATTGCGGGTTTCGGTGGCGATCCCGGCAATGTGACGGTGTTTGGTGAAAGTGCGGGAGGTCATAACGTGTATGCGCTTTTGGCATCCCCCCTCGCCGATGGCCTGTTCCAGCGTGCCATCGCCCAGTCGGGGTACACCACCACGGTGACCCCTCGGGAGGCTTTCAACGCGCAGCGTGAGTTTCCTCAAATAGATCGAGGCGGGTGGGAGCTGGCTGGAGCGCTTGGCTTCGACTCCGATGAGGTCTCCGGGGCGGCTTTGCGCGATGTGGCCGCCTACGAGTTGCTGGATGCCTACTACGGCCTTGAGAAGGATCATCTGTCGCCCCTGTCGACGGCTGATGGCGTCGCTATTCCTTCGGTGGGCATCGAAGCGGCGCTTGCGGATCCGCAGTATGCAAAGGGTGTCCCCGTGCTGTCGGGTTCCAATCGCGATGAGGTCACGCTTTGGTTGGGTCTGAACCGCTATTTCGTCAACGGTGATCCCGTTTTGTTTGGGCTGCTGCCGCCTCGCATGACGATAAAGGACAGGGAGATCTACCGTTATTGGGTCGATCTACGCTCCCGGGCGTGGAAGGCGCGGGGTGTGGACCAGCCGATGCTCAATCTGGCATCTGCGGGCTACTCGGATCTCTATGTCTATCGGTTTGACTGGGATGAGCAGTCGGAAAATTGGTTTCTTTCGTTCCCCGATCTGCTCGGTGCGTCCCACGCGTCAGAAATCTCCTTCATTATGGGCGCCCCCATGTTCGGCTCCGTAGGGAAGTATATGTATCCGGATACGGAGTCTGCTCGACAGATGACCGAGGTCATGATGTCCGCGTGGGGTGAGTTTGCCCGAAGCGGCCAGCCGGGACCCGTTTCCGGGAAGCCGTGGCCATCGTTTATGGCGCAGGCGCCCCACACCATGGTGCTGGATAGTCCCGAGGGCAGCGGCGTGATTACCGATAGCCCAACGCTTGAGGGGCTGCTGCAGGAAATTGAGGCGCCCTCTGGCCTCAACGCTACGGAACGCTGCATCCTCGTCTGGGAAATGGTGACCAATATTGGCCAGCCCGGTTATGGCGACTATCAACGCTGGAATGGGGGCGAGTGCGCGGGTGTTGACGCACGTGCGACCAAGGTGGCCATCACGGAAGCATTGGTGCAGGAGTATGGCTCGGCGAGCTTGCCCTGAGGCATGGCGCAGTCCGCTGGGCCAGGGATCGCTGAGGGCCGAGTGATAGGGCCCGTGGCGGGTAGGTTTGGCGCCGATGGCTTGCTGGCAAGAGGATCCAAAAGATGACAGGAACGACCCGGGTATTAGCCATTACCGGTGCCTCGGGATCGGGTAAGAGCACGCTGGCCCGCCAGCTCGTTGACGACTGTAATCTCACAACGGGCGGCGAGCCTGCCTGTCTCGTGGGCCTCGATGCTT
>JAKMEU010000226.1 GCA_022425845.1 Luminiphilus sp.
ATCCCGCCTTTCCCATACACAGCAAAAACTTTGGCTTTGTCTATTTGGATCTGGGGATCTAAATGAACCTGAACACTGCCCTCGCCATCGTTGCCCTTACCGCCAGCGTCAATAGCTTTTATCGGGATATGGTTATTTCGTACATTCATGCGACCGCCTCAGGTGATATACCTTCCATCCAATCTTCGAGATCCTCACCCGCCTCACGTAAAGCACTGAGTGACGCTTCATCAGGATCCCAGTATTGGCGCTCATGCGCCTCCAGTAACCGGTTAGCCACACGTGATGCGGCTTTCGGATTTAACAGCGCCAGTCGTCGTCGCATATCCTCATCGAGGATGAAGGTCTCGGACAGTTGCTGATACACCCAGGGAGCAACCTGGCCCGTTGTCGCGGACCACCCCATGGTATTCGTGACATGAGTCTCGATGGCGCGCACGCCCTCATACCCATGATCGAGCATTGATTCGTACCACTTTGGATTGAGAACTCGTGTTCGTGTCTCGAGAGCAACCTGCTCCGCAAGCGTTCTAATCTTTTCATTGCCTGTCGTGTGATCTGCAATGTAGACGGGCACGGCACTAGCACCGGTGCGGCGTATAGCACCACTAATACCGCCCAGCGTGTCGAAGTAGTGGTCCACCGTTGTTACACCCAGCTCCACCGAATCAAGATTTTGGTAGGCCAAATCCACCTGGGAGAGCATTTCTGTCAACAACTCGGCATTTTTTGAGACCGCGCCATGACGCCCGTAGGCATGACCTTTGCGGGCGGTGAACGTCTCAGCAAGTTCGTCCTCGTCCTGCCAGGCACCACTGTCAATAAGCATGTTGACGTTTGAGCCGTAGGTGCCTTCTGCGTTGCTGAAGACCCGCAACGCGGCCGTCTCCAGATCGCACTCATGCTCAGCCTGGTAGGCAAGCGCATGGGCTCGAACAGCATTTTGTTCAGGCGGCTCATCTGCGATCGCGGCCAGGTAAGCAGCTTCCGCGAGCAGCCGGGTTTGCAGTGGCAAAAGATCCCTGAAGATGCCTGAAAGGGTCATTACCACGTCAATTCGTGGGCGACCCAGGGTTTCTAAGTCGATAAGTTCGGCGCCGCATACCCGGCCATAACTGTCTAGCCTGGGTCGCGCACCCATCAGGGCCAGTGCCTGTCCGATGGCAATTCCCTCGGACTTTAGATTGTCAGTGCCCCATAGCACCAGCGCCACCGATGCGGGTAGGCCCTGGCCATCCTGTTCATGCCGCGCAAGTAGCTGACGTGCCTGTCTGGCACCTTCCTTGACGGCGTAATGGCTTGGCAGGCGGAACGGATCAAAGCCATGTAGATTCCGACCTGTCGGCAACATATCGGGGGTTCGCAGCAGGTCGCCACCGCCAACCGGCGGAATAAAGCGACCATCGAGCGCCCGCAACAGTGCCGGCAACTCATAATCCTCAGCAAGCGCTGAAGCGCCATCAGCAAGAACGTCCAAAAACTCCTTGCGACGCTCTTCAGTGAGGTCAGACAGTTCGGGGTAGCTCATTAACTCTGTAGTAGGCGTTCCTGCCATCAGCTGCTCAAGTAACGCCTCGCTGAGCTGACCGAAGCCTTGGGAAGAGGCTATGGACGCCAAAAGCATGGTGCGGTCATGCTTTGGCATAACCTCTCCAACTACATGCAAACCGTAGGGAATCAGCGACTCCTCAATCTCAATCAGTTGCTGGCGCAACGCTTCAACGGCTGACTCCGCATCGTCACCCCAGTCCCGCCCATCAAGATCACAGGCCGCCGCCTGCTCCTGAATCAAGGCCAACAATTCTGCGAGGGAATCATCATCCTGATCCTGGTCCCTGCGACGCCAACGATCTATGGAGTCACCCAGTGTCTTCAGCTCCTGGTAAAGCTCAGCGTTGGCAACGGGAGGCGTAAGGTAACTGACCAATGTGGCCGCAGAGCGTCGTTTGGCAATCAATCCTTCCGATGGGTTGTTGGAGGCATACAGATAAAAATTAGGTAGCGCTCCAATCAATCGATCAGGCCAGCATTCCGCCGAAAGTCCCACCTGCTTCCCCGGCATGAATTCGAGGGCACCGTGGGTGCCAAAATGCAGCACTGCGTCAGCCTGCCAGGTTTCGCGCAAATAACGATAAAACGCTGCAAAGGCGTGGGTCGGTGCATGACCGCCTTCAAACAAGAGGCGCATTGGATCGCCCTCGTAACCCATGGGAGGCTGCACGGCCACCAAGACGTTGCCAAACTCAGCACCCAGCACGAAGAGTGACCGTCCATCGGTCAACTGTTTGCCCGGTGCCGGCCCCCACTGGGACTCTATCTCTGCAAGCCAGGGCTCATTCCGAACATGGTCGTCGACGCCGACACTGGCGCACACATTCGCATCCATACCCTTCTGGGCAGCATTACCTCCCAAAATGGCCTCGCGTAAGGCGTCGACAGACTCAGGAACGACCACGCCGTATCCGTCGGACTTCAAGGCATTCAGCGTGTTATAAAGTGATTCGAAGACGGCCAAATGTGCGGCGGTTCCCGTGCTGCCCGAATTGGGCGGGAAGTTAAAGAGAACCACCGCCACCTTGCGATCTTTTGCTTTCTGTCGGCGCAGGCGCACAAGATTTCCGACCCGGTCCGCAAGCATATTGATACGCTCATCGTGTGCTCGCATTGCATTGGGAACATCGGTTGCCTCTTCACTTCGGCCCCCGAATACCAAGGGCCCCGTGGCACCATCAAGCTCCGGAATAGAAACCATCATAGTGGCTTCTATGGGCATCAGACCCAGAGATGAGTCTGACCAGGTCTCGAGACTCTGGAACTCAAGAGCCTGGACAGCAAGATAGGGAACATCCAGGGATTTGAGGAGTGCCTGCGCGGCATCCGTATCGTTGTAGGCTGGTCCACCTACCAGCGAAAATCCGGTTAGGGACACCACAGCGTCGACAACAGGCGTGTCGCCCTCCATGAAAAACCGCTGTACCGCAGGACGGGCATCCAGCCCGCTGGCAAACGCGGGGATAACTCTCAAACCCCTGTCCTCCAGAGCCCTGATCACGGCATCGTAATGCCGACTGTTACCCGCCAGGGCGTAGGAACGCATGAGCAGTAAACCCACGGTGCCCGATCCTTGCTTTCCCGACCGGGCCATTGTTGGAAGCGCGTGGAGATCCGAGCTGATCCCTGATTCAATCTCGGGGTGATAAACACCAACCTCTGGATAGTCAATCGGAGCGCCAGGCTCCGGCAGTTTCCGCAGCGTCTCACGGGGGCCTGACGCATAGCGACGTACCACCAACTGAATCATCCGCGCGAGGTTCTCTTCGGAGCCCGCTAGCCAGTACTGCAAGGTCAGGAAATAAATACGCAGGTCCTGGGCCGTCCCGGGAATGAATCGTAAAATTCGCGGCAACCGGCGCAGCACTGACAACTGTTGCGCACCGACGTTACGAGGTTTACCACCCGTGCTGCTTTTACCGCGGAGTCGTTTCAGGAGCGACATGGCGCCACCCTGCTCCCCATCCATGGAAAAACGACCCATACGGGTCAGTTTCATAATTTCGCCGGCTGACATGCAACAAATCATGGCATCGCAGTCATCGCGACGTGCGGCCAATGAATCCATCACCGCAGCGATGTGCGGCTCCATGAACATCATGGTGGCAATAATGATATTGCCCGAGGCGATATCCTCGCGGCAGGCCGCAAGTTTGTCGGGGTGGGCCTCCCAGTCCGCAGCAGCATGAATCGAAAGATGTAATCGGGGCATGACCGGACGCAGGCGTAACAAAGCAGATTCAAGCGCGGCGCTGACGTGATTATCCAGCGTGAGTAACACCACGCGGATGGGGGTATCTATAACCCCTTCAGCGGCTGTAGTGCGCTTTGGCTTCATATAACGTCTCGATATCGATCGCGGTCAAACCGCGTTCCTCTGCATAACGTTCGGTGTTGCGTCGCGCCTTGCCCCTTACGAAGAAGGGGATTTTTTTCAATTCCTTCTCGGCGCCATCTTCCCAGCGAGGACCCTGTAATGGGACAACATTGCTATCCTCAACGGCCATCAACGTGCCCTCTCCGTGGCTGAGATGGGAGGGTGCCGCATGGTCGTTGAATTCAAAATCATCGCGAAACATGTGCAGTAGGTGCTCCTCGAGACCCATGATCAATGGGTGCACCCAGGTGTCGAAAAGCACATTGGCGCCCTCTACACCCATTTGCGGTGAAAACCGCGCCGGATAGTCCTGCACGTGAGCGGGCGTCGAGATCACCGCACATCCGATACCAAGGCGCTTGGCAATGTGCCGCTCCATTTGCGTACCCAGTACCAGCTCTGGGCGCAGTTCACTCACGGCCTGCTCCACCGCCATATGGTCGTCCGTAATCAACGCTTCAAGGCCCAGCTCTTTGGCCGCGGCGCGCACATCCCGGGCCATTTCCCTGGAGTAGGTACCAAGTCCTACCACCTCAAAACCCATTTCCTGCTGGGCGACCCGCGCGCAGGCCAGGGCATGGGTCCCGTCGCCAAAAACGAATACCCGCTTCCCCGTAAGGTAGGTGGAATCTACTGAGCGGCTATACCAGGGTAGCCTGCAGTCGGCAACGGCTTGGGCACTGATGTCAATCTGCAGCACACCGGCAAGCTCTGCGAGGAAATCCTGAGTAGCGCCAAAGCCCAGTGGCACGGTTCGGATCGTCGGCTGACCAAAGTTTCGCTGCAACCATGTACAGGTTTCCAATGCCACTTCCGGGTAGAGGCACACGTTGGCGTCAGCATCGGGTATACGCGCAATATCTGCGATCCCCGCATCGAGTGGGGCCACAACATTCACACCAATACCCACCGACTGCAGCAGGCGCGAAATCTCCTGCACATCATCTCTGCAGCGAAAACCCAGCTTGCTGGGGCCCAACAAATTAACGGTGGGCCGGCGAGAGCCTACTCCCTCCTCGGGAAGCTTTTCCACCGCATTTCGTCGAGACGCGAGGACAGCTCGCACCAGGTGGAAAAAGGTTTCGCTGGCTCCCCAGTTCTCTTTTCTGGAATACGCCGCCATTTCCAGGCAACAACCGGCACCGGCAGTCCAGCAGTTTCAGCCAGAGTGCCCGGCTGGTCCTGTAGCAGTTCGGCGGTGCAGGAATCGGCAACCAGGATCAATGCCGGCTTGTGATGATCGTAGGCAGCCTGGAGGGTATTCAAAAACTTTTCTGCAGTGCTGGCACCAAGATCACGCGCCTGAAACGTCGTGTAAGTGACAGGAGGTCTCTTTCCGTCCCGCTCGATCATCGTAAACAGCAAATCCGCGTAGGTGTCACCCTGGGGTGCGTGTAGCACCAGATGCACATCGCGCATCGAGGCAGCAATTCGAATGGCACCCACGTGAGGTGGTCCCTCATAGGTCCAAAGGGTCAGCTCCATGATCCCACCTCCAAAGCTTGCTCCCTACGCAAGGGCCTTGCGAACAGTTCCGCAAGATCGCCAGCCTGCTCAAACCCCTGAATCGGCGTAAACAGCAATTCTATTGACCATTTTGTTCTAAGGCCCTCTGCTTCCAATGGATTCGCTATGCCAAGGCCACAGACCGTCAGGTCTGGTCGGGCAGCGCGCACGCGATCAAGCGCAGGATCAAGATCCTGCCCCTCCACCCAATCTACTTCGGATGGCAGCAGGGGAACCTCAGCTTCCATCACCCGGGCATCAAAAAAGGGTGTGCCGACTTCCCTGGGTGTCATTCCGCACTCCCGCGCGAGAAAGCGGGCCAGAGGTATTTCAAGCTGCGAATCGGGCAGCATGGTGAAAGACTTGCCCGCCAACTCATCACGGTATTTACCCAGTGCGGCCTCTGCTCGCAGCCGAGGAGGCGTCAAAACACTATCCTGAACCTGCGCAGTAACGCCAAAAGCATCAGCAGCGCTTCGGAACCAAGCATTACTACCCTCCGCCCCCAACGGAAACGGGGCAGGCAAGAGCGTTGCGCCGTGAGATTCCAGAGCGCGCAGGGTTTCACCCAAAAATGGTTGAGCCAGCAGCAAACGCGTATTTTTGCCAATGGAAGGTAGATCGGTCGATTGGCTGCCGGGGAAAAAATCAACGCCCTCTATACCCATCTGGGAAAACAACCGCCGAAATTGGTCTTCGACGATATCTGGCACCGTGCCCACGACCAGGAGACGTGACTCTTCCCTTGTATCACTCGGGAGATCTGCGGCGAGACTCGCCAGGCAATTATCCTCACCCTGAGTGAAGGTGGTCTCAATTCCGGACCCCGAATAGGCTACAAAGCGGACTTGCCCGTCATATTCCCGGCTCAGCCGCCCAGCCGCATTATCGAGGTCAAGCTTGATGACCTCGGACGGACAAGATCCCACCAAGAAAATACTTTTCAGCTCGGGACGACGCTCAAGCACCTGGGCTACTACCCGGTCAAGCTCATCATGACAATCAGCCATGCCCGCAAGATCCCGGTCCCCGAGAACAGCAGTACCAAATCGCGGCTCAGCAAATATCATGACACCAGCGGCCGACTGAATCAGATGCGCGCAAGTTCGGGAGCCCACCACAAGAAAAAAGGCATCCTGTATTTTTCGATGCAGCCAAATAATCGAGGTAAGACCACAGAACACCGCGCGCTGGCCTCGCTCCTGCACAGGTTGGAAGCGCTCAACAGGTTGAGTCGAAACGGCAATAACGTCAGCCGTCATTGCGAGAGACCCGACGCATATTCAGTACCCACAGCTTCTTGCGATCGATGTGAAGCCACGCGCGCAGCACGCAACTTCAATAGAAATTGAGCTGCATTGACCACATAGGCAGCGTAAGCAGCAATAGCCAACCACATTTGCCCTCTCGGATCCTGAAGGTCAAATAACCAGGACAGCACGTAGGCCGTATGGAGGAAAATAACCAGCATGCTGACCACGTCTTCCCAAAAAAAGGCAGGAGCAAACAGGTAGCGCCCAAACACCACCTTCTCCCAGATCGCGCCGGTTACCATGATGGTGTACAGAAAAGCGGTTTTAACGAGAACTGAAACCACCGCGGCGGTGTAGCCCGTTCCGTTCGCGAGAAAGTTAATGACAAAAACAAGACTCAGTGCGAAAGCCAGAAATTGCAGCGGCGCCAGTATTCCCTGAACCATCGTCCAGACCGAAGAATCCCTCCTTGAGCGCTGCTCCGGGGTGTACAGATCGGGCCCCCTTGGAAGGGGTTTTATCGTTTCACCCACGTCGACCTCCAGCGCACGATACGCTCCACGGGTACTTTTACCCCAGATTATCCCTGCCCTTCGCAAGGTGTCAACTTCTTATTACAGAATGAAAAGTGCAAAAAAAATGACGCTCGACGTCTGTCAAGGTATATTTTGAGAAAAGTGTCTAATTTGGGGTGCACATTTGGAAAATGTAGTGTAAACCTAGCGCAACAGATTGGGGTCTTAAATCGCCCCGAGCCCAATAAACCACTTTCGAAGGGCTAAATTGTGCTCAAGGAACTGGACACTGCTGCCATCGTTTCCGTGCTGGAGGCCGTTGCCGATGTGCAACTGCAACTCGATCCGGAAGGTTTCTGCATCGACGTAGCCGTCACAAACGCCGAACTGACTGACCTCGTGCGCATTCCCTGGCGCGGCAGGCGCTGGCACGAACTCTGCGTCGACGAGCACAAAGAACGCGCCAGCGAGGCACTGGCCCGATCCGCGAGCGAACCCAATACCCCTCGTCGGGTGGACTTGAATATTCGCGCTACAGAATCCAGTGATGAACTGCCCATGAGTTTCCGACTCATACAACCTGCCTCTGGCGGGGTCATCGCCGTGGGGCGTGACCTCCGGGTGGTCAGCGACCTGCGCCAGCAGGTACTCAATGCCCAACATGCCATGGAGCAGGATTACTGGGCGTTGCGGCAGATGGAGAATCGCTACCGTCGGCTTCTGGAACTGACCAGCGACGGCATCCTGGTCGTGGACGAGGCTACCGGCCGGGTACTGGAAGCCAACTCCCAGGCCAGCGCCATGCTGGGCACCGAGAACCAGAGCATTATTGGCAGGCCACTGCCACTGAACTCCATTGAAATGCAGACCTTACTGGAGTCCGCCCGAGAGACGGGAGCTACCAATCTACGGCGAATGGTGCTGCCCAACATGCCCCACGGCACGGATGTGTTGGTCAGCTTTCAGCGGCAGGGTGCCGAATCCCGCTACCTGATTCGCCTGTCCAACACGGGCGCAGACAGCAATGCAGGCGATATGCATCTTGCAGATGCTTTCGAGCTCGCTCCGGACGGTATCGTGCAGGTGGACAGCGACGGCCGCATCGAATACGTCAACGCAACGTTCCTGGAATTCGCTAATGTCGCTGCCGCTGATCAGGTGGTCGGCAGAACACTGGACAATTGGATCGGACGGTCGACCGTAGATATGTCCGTCATGCTCAGCAACCTCCGCCAGGCCCGCCCCATCAAGCTGTATGCCTCGGTACTCAGAAACAACCTGGGCACGACATCAGACATCGAAATATCAGCCGCGACCGTACAGCGAGGTGACAGCCCCAAGATCGTCTTTTTTATCAGGGATATCAGCCGACGCCTCACAGCTGAACATCCGCTGACCGAGCGCCTGCCCCGCTCCATCGAACAGATAACCGAACGCGTCGGTCGGAACCCTTTAAAGGACCTTGTGCGCGAATCCACGGACGTTATCGAAGCACTTTGTATTGAAGCGGCACTGAAATTGACCCGGGATAACCGCGCGTCGGCCGCCGAGATATTGGGGCTGAGCCGGCAAAGCCTCTACACCAAACTGCGCCGCTACGGCATTGGCGAGGCTACCAGCGACTCCTGATACGACAATTTAAGTTGACGAAATTAAAGTAAATAAAAATTGACGGTTGCCTAGGGGCTGTTTAGCCTCTGGACCATGCAACGATCGTCCTCACTCAGTATGGGTGCGGCGCGCCCACAGCCGACCGCACTGCTTGAATTGCTCAAGCCCATAACGTGGTTCCCACCCATGTGGGCCTACCTATGTGGCGCCGTTTCCAGCGGCGCAGCGCTGCTCGAGAATCCGCTGCTATTGGTGGCAGGCATTATCCTGGCCGGACCGCTGGTCTGCGGTGCCAGCCAGGTTGTCAATGACTGGTTTGACCGGGACGTCGATGCCATCAATGAGCCAGCAAGACCAATACCTTCAGGACGGGTACCCGGATACTGGGGACTCGCTTATGCCATTGTATGGACTGGACTTGCCGCCCTTTGGGGCGCCGCGCTGGGCTTCTGGGTGGCCGTGGCGACGGTGGTGGGGCTTCTGCTCGCCTGGGCTTACAGCGCACCGCCCACTCGCCTGAAGCGCAACGGCTGGTGGGGCGCCACTGCCGTAGGGTTCAGTTATGAGGGGTTGGCATGGATCACCGGCGCCGCCGTATTCCTTGGGGACAGCTTCCCCCCGTGGCCCATTCTGGCAGCGGCCTGCCTCTATAGCATCGGTGCCCACGGCATCATGACCCTGAACGATTTCAAGTCAGTAACGGGTGATCGAGCCACCGGATTGCGGTCACTGCCCGCCATGTATGGGCTGCGAAAGTCTGCAATCATCGCCTGCTGGTTTATGGCCGTACCCCAAATCCTTGTCATTGCAGGCCTCGCCTACTTTGGCGCTTTGTGGCAGGGCGCGATCATCGTCGCTCTTCTTGCAGGTCAGGTTTTTGCCATGAGCCGTCTGGTCAAGCAGCCTGAGGCGCTGGCTCCCTGGTACAACGGCACCGGTGTCACCGCCTATGTGAGCGGCATGATGATCACAGCCACGGCCCTGCCCGGGATCATCTCATGACGTCTTTCGCCGGACTAAGCTGGCTCGGCATAGCACGGCTTGGGCTCATCCAAACAGCCCTTGGCGCAATTATCGTCCTGACCACCTCAACCCTGAATCGCGTCATGGTGGTGGAAATGGCGTTGCCGGCCATGCTGCCCGGTTTTCTTGTTGCAGTGCATCATTTTGTCCAGCTCGCACGCCCGCGCATCGGCTTCGGGTCTGATATCGGAGGCCGAAGAACACCCTGGATAATCGGCGGCATGGCGTTGCTGGCTTGCAGTGGCGTCATAGCTGCGCTGGGCACCGTCCTGATGTCGGAGAGCGTGGCACTGGGAACCGCTGTCTCGCTGCTGGGATTCTTTGGCATAGGACTGGGCTCGGGAGCGACCGGCACATCACTACTGGTTCTATTGGCGAAGGTGGTAGCACCTGAGCGAAAACCCGCAGCGGCCACCCTGGTCTGGTTCATGATGATCGCGGGGTTTGCTGTCACCGCAGGTATTGCGGGACATTTCCTTGACCCCTTCTCGCCCTCCAGGCTGGTCGTGGTCACGGCAACGGTCTCAATGCTCGCCATGATCACAACCCTCGTCGCCATCAGGGGGGTTGAGCCCGGTAACCCGACAGCCGCTGTAAAACAGGAAGATAAACCTGAATTTTTTCCTGCACTGCAGAAAATCTGGCAAGAGCAACAGGCCCGACAGTTCACCCTCTTTGTGTTTGTCTCAATGTTCGCCTACTCCTTTCAGGACCTCATACTGGAGCCCTACGCTGGCTTGGTATTTGGACTGACGCCGGGCGCATCCACCCAACTTGCAGGTACCCAGCATGCCGGTGTGCTACTGGGCATGGCGGCCGTGGCGGCCAGCGGCTCCCTGTTCAGCCGACACGGCGTACGACTCTTGCGCGGGTGGACGGTGGGTGGCTGCCTCGCCAGTGCCATGGTACTGCTCGCGCTGGCCAGCGGCGGATTACGCGCAGACACATGGAATCTCTCCATGAACGTCTTTGCACTGGGCTTCGCCAACGGCGCCTTCGCGGTCGCCGCCATTGCCGCCATGATGACGCTTGCCAGTGCAGGAGAATCAGGCCGCGAAGGGTTAAGAATGGGGCTTTGGGGCGCATCGCAGGCCATCGCATTCGCACTGGGCGCATTTCTGGGAACGGTGGCCGTTGATGTTTGCAGGATCTGGATCGATGTCCCCGCTCACGCCTATGGGCTGGTCTTTACCAGCGAGGCACTGATGTTTTTGGCTGCCGCCTGGCTGGGCCGTGGCATAGGGAAATCGGAAGAACATGATCTACCTGAGCGCGCCCCGGCTTTTGGGGATATTGCCGTGCACGAGGTAATGGCAGGTCGTAATTGATGGGGGAAACGTTTTATGTCCAAGACAGACTATGATGTAGTGGTAATAGGCGGCGGGCCATCGGGTGCCAGCGCGGCCTATGATCTGGCCAAACAGGATTACCGGGTACTGCTCATCGAAAGGGCGTTCCGTATTAAACCCTGTGGCGGCGCCATCCCTCCCTGCCTGATTGATGAATTTGATATTCCGGAGCATCTCCTGGTCGCGCGCATTCAATCCGCGCGCATGATCTCGCCCACGGAAAAAACAGTCGATATGCCGGTGGGAAACACGTTTGTCGGCATGGTCGATCGCGATGAGTTTGACCCATGGCTTCGGCAGCGGGCCGCAGACGCCGGGGCCCATCTTCGAATCGGTGCCTTCAAGAATCTCCATTACGATGATGAAGGCATCGTGCACATTGACTACCAGAGCAAAGAGTCCGGACTGGAAAACATCAGCGTAACCACCCGCAGTGTTATCGGTGCAGACGGCGCCCGCTCCAAGGTGGCACGGCAGTCCGTCCCCTGCAGCAAGGACCTTCGATGGGTACTCGCTTATCACGAGATCGTCGAAGCACCCGAGACCGACACTGAACGTTACGATGGCGACCGATGCGACGTTTGGTACCAGGGTGAATTGTCGCCCGACTTTTACGCCTGGGTATTCCCCCACGGCAAGCACGCCAGCATCGGTGTCGGCAGCGAGGCCGACGGCTTTTCAGCGCGACAGTCGGTGGCTACCCTGCGCGCAAAAACCGGACTGGATACCTGCCAGACGGTCAGGAGAGAGGGAGCACCCATCCCCATGAAGCCCCTGAAACGCTGGGATGATGGTAAGGCGGTACTGCTCGCTGGCGATGCTGCGGGTGTCGTCGCCCCAGCCTCAGGAGAGGGCATTTACTACGCCATGTTGTGCGGGCGGATCGCAGCGCAGACTGTCGATCAATTCCTGCAGGTCGGGGACGCCAAAATTCTAGGTCAGGCACGACGCCAGTTCATGAAACTTCACGGCAAAACCTTTTGGGCACTGGGCCTGCTACAACGTGTCTGGTACCGATCGGATAAACGCAGGGAAAAGTTTGTGTCCATGTGCAAAGACAAGGACGTACAGGAAC
>JAKMEU010000266.1 GCA_022425845.1 Luminiphilus sp.
TCTGAAGCGTCCGGCTTACCACCAGGCCACGGATTGGCAGCGCTGTATTTGGATTGACCGGTCATGGCCGGGCGTCAGATGTACAGCCCTCGGCCAACAGACGGGAGTCCGGTGATCCATCGGAGGGCGGCTACCTATTCCGGTTAAATCATGCGGGCCAGAGCGTTTACATGTATAGCGGCCCGTATTAGCATGTCATGTGACATGTTTTGTGGGCTTTAGGGCTCTGCGCATTGTATCTGGGGGCCTGGATATGACTGGGTGGTATTGGGGTTGATTGGGGTGGACACCGAGCTTATGCGGGATGGGCCGCAGCACCACAGCCCTGATTGCTGCATGCTACGGAGGTTTCACGACCTGTGGCAGACCCTGGAACACGCCTGATTCGGAGCAGCGCCATGATGACACCCGAGTATATCGAAACCCTGCGTCGGCTAATGGAATTCGAGGCATCCCGCAGCGAGCCTCCAGCGGGCTTTCCGGCCCTGCCCGACATTCCTGCCGGCCGCTATGTGGACCCCCGCTTCTACCAATTGGAGCAGGCGCATGTATGGCGCAAGTCCTGGTTGTTGGCGGCGCATATCGACGAAATACCAGAGCCGGGCAATTACATGCTCTGGGATAATGCCGGACAGCCCGTGGTGATCGTTCACGCTGACAGCGGCGCGGTCAATGCGTTCTACAACACCTGCAGTCACCGCGGCGCCCCGGTGGTCACTGAAGCGCGGGGCAAAGCCCGCCGACTGACCTGCAAGTATCACGGCTGGAGCTATGATCACGAGGGTGAACTGAGGGGCATGCGCGATCCCGAGGACTTTCGCGACTTTGACATGTCCTGCCGCGGGCTGAGCAAAGTACGCTGCGAGCGGTTTGGCAACCTTATCTTCGTCAACTTCGATCCCGAAGCGCCTACCCTGCCGGAATGGCTGGGCCCCATCGCACAGGAGTGGGAAGAGTTTCAGTTCGGCAACTGCCGCCTGGCATCCCGCGCCATTTTCGATCTGGACTGTAACTGGAAGGTCGCCATGGAGGCCAATACCGAGGTCTACCATGTACGCAGCATTCACCCAACAACGGTCTCTCCCATTCTCGATGACCGCCGCAATGTTAATACTCTGTACCCCAAGGGTCATGGTCGCATGATTGCCCCCACACCCAAAGGCAAGTCCAACCTGGATGCCGTTGCAGTGCCCGACAAAATGGCAGAGATACCCAGCGTTGGTGAAATTGGCCGCAGCTGCACCCAGTCCTACAACCTGTTTCCCAACTGGGTGTCGCCCCTCAGCCAACACGCTATTCCTCCACTGCTCTTCTGGCCGAACGGCATCAACAAATGCCGCTTGGAAACCTGGACCATGGCGCCGCAATGGCTGGAGGGGCGCAAACCTGACCTATGGACGGTGAACGAGGGCAGGGACCTGTGTCAGGTGTTGATGGAAGACATTCAATTTGGTGAAAAAATTCAGCAATCGATGCAATCCTACGGCTTCAAAGGCGTTCCCCTGAGCTATCAGGAGGCACGCATTTACCACTGGAACCAGGCGGCAGACAGGATGATCGGCATCGACAATATTCCCGAAGAGCTGCGCGTACTCCAGGTCATAGGGGAAGAATGGATCTACCCCAATGACCCACGCGTCGGGTTACTGTAACTGGGTAAACGGCCTCACCAGCCTCTGGGCGCACAAGTGCTAAAAATCGGTGCGCCGAGGCTGCAGCACCTCACCAATACATGCAATAGAGCCCCATTCATTACTGTGCCGGCGGCATTTTGATGCCTGGCTGACCGGGATGATCCAAGTCAGGGGCCCATCATCCCTGAACAGGGAATAGCATCGGAAAGCCGACCATTACCCCTGTTGAGTTGCTTATACTTGCAGAAAGTAAAAAAAAATGACTTAGCGCTCATATCTCAGCCACAAGCAGTGCACGCTGTACTTTAGTTAGCCCACTCGGAGAGAGCTTGGCCATGAAACAAAGCGCCCACTTCCCGGTTTTACTTGCGGTCCTTGGCGTCCTGCTATTTTCCCTGCTGGATGCCGTTATGAAGGCGCAGGCGTTGGCCATGGGAACTTACAGCGCCATGTTCTGGCGTATGGTATTTGGTGTGCTGTTCGCACTGCTGTTGTTTTCTCCCCGCCGCGTTGGGCCCATCTCCGGGCGAGTCCTGAAGATTCACATGCTGCGGGCAGCAGTCACTACCCTGATGACATATCTGTTCTTTTTCAGTCTCACGCGTATTCCTCTGGCCCAGGCCATCGGCCTCTCTTTTATCGCGCCTATCATCACGCTTTTCCTGGCGGCACCACTGCTGGGGGAGCGCATCCAAAACAACGCCAAAGTAGCGGCAGGACTCGGCTTTCTGGGCGTCATAGTCGTCGTGGGTGGCGAGGTGCTCAGCCTGAATGCTGACAGCGATCTACTGGGCCTGGCGGCGCTGCTCTTGTTTGCGCTGCTTTACGCCTTTTATCTCATCCTGCAACGAAAACATTCGCTAATGGCGCAGCCCATGGAGATTGTCTTCTATCAAAATATTATGGTGTTCTTGATACTGCTGTGCGGGGCGCCTTTTTTTGTCTCCTTACCGGCCAATGCCATGCAGTGGGGTGGAGCAGCGTTGGCCGCTGTCTTTGCAATGGGGTCTTTGGCACTGATGTCGATGGCCTACCGACGGGCCGAAGCACAGAAGCTGATCTCTATCGAGTACACCGCGTTCATATGGGCCGCGCTGTTGGGGTGGTGGTTTTTTGCCGAAGGACTTACTGCACAAACCCTGCTGGGCACAAGCTTAATCGTCGCAGGCTGCCTGGCGAGCCTCCGCAAAAGTTAAGCGGCTGCGGTAAGAGAGCGAACTGCTCAAGGCGCCAGCAGCTGTTCAAGCCGAACCAGGCATCCCTCCATGCTGCTGCGAATAAACGCTTCAATCTCGATGGGAGTGACCTCGGCTTGCCAAAGCAACCGACACCCTTCCGTGGTGGGAACAACTTCCATTCGTGCATGATGTGTTTGCAGCGTTCCCGGTGCCTCAAAACAGGAATACTCAATGACTCGACGCGCATCGCAGTGCAACAGTATGCGCTCCTTGATATCGCCTGCGCCGGGCAGCGTTAACGAGCGAACGTTTCCCTCCAGAACGCAACGGTCCACACCAGGCACCCAGTCGACACGATTCGGGGTGCCCACGATGTCCCACAAGCGGTCGGCAGCAACATGAAATGAATGATCTATAGTCACAGCCATTGTCGCTGTCTCTGGTCGATGCAGTATTGCGATGTTACCGCACACAAAATCCTCAGCCACTCTCGTAGACGCGCCCCTGCCTCCACGCCATGGGTATGGCCCGTTTGTTGTTGCTCATGGCCGCATTAGCTCAATCGATCCGGCTTTAACTGCCGAAAAAACCGTCCAATTCAGGTCAACAGGTTCGCTGGCGCGACAAAGTGAATGGGCGAGCGTCCAGCTTATACGGCGTTTCTCGCATAATAAGGTGTTTTTAACGACTGAAAGAAAGGACCTGGAAACGTGCCGAGAATGGTGAAGTGGTTGAACGTTTTTCTGGCGGCGCTGGTGCTGGCGAGCTGCGACGCGTCACAGCACCCGGAGGATCTGCCCCGCAGCCCGTCGCCGGCTGATATTTTTGGTAATCCTGATTACCGCGCCATTTCCTACGGCGGTTACCGCGGACTCACTCGCGATGAGGCTCCCACCCTTGAGCAGGTTATTGAGGACATGGAGATTTTATCGGCCATGGGAATCAAGCTGCTGAGGACCTACAACACGTCGCAATACCCGCTGGCCGAACTGACCCTGAACGCTATTGCGGCCCTCAAGGCGCAAGACCCCGACTTTGAAATGTATGTGATGCTGGGCGCCTGGATTGAGGCCCACAATGCCTGGGCCGAGGGTGTCTGGGATGACGAAAACAAACGCTGGGTGAATGGCACGGTGCCCGACCACACCACCGGTAATGTCGAGAACAACACACAGGAAATAGAAACAGCCGTTAGATTGGCGAACTCACACCCTGACATTGTTAAGGCGATTGCCGTCGGCAACGAGGCCATGGTCCAGTGGGCTGTCCAGTATTTTGTCTATCCACCTGTCATCTTGAAGTGGGTCAACCACTTACAGGCGCTGAAAGCACAAGGGGCACTTGCCCCGGACATTTGGATCACCAGCTCGGATAACTATGAATCCTGGGGCGGCGGCAACACCGTCTACAAAACTGAAGATCTGGTTGAATTAATGCAGGCCGTCGACTTTATCTCCGTACACACCTACCCCTTCCACGATTCATTCTACAACTCGGAATTTTGGGGTGCCCTCGCCGATGAAGAGGCGCTGGACCCGCAAACGATGACCGCGGCCGTTATGCGTCGTGCGGTGGACTATGCCAGGTCGCAATACGGCGCGGTGGTTGATTACGCGTCCTCGCTGGGCATTGCCAAGCCCATTCATATCGGTGAAACCGGCTGGGCGACAACCGATGGTACAGCCTATGGCGTGAACGGCTCCAAAGCGGCGGATGAGTATAAGCAGAAACTCTTCTATGACTTCCTACGCGCCTGGACCGACGAGGCCGATATCTCATTATTTTTCTTTGAGGCTTTTGATGAGCGCTGGAAGCAAGCGGCGGACCCCCAGGGATCTGAAAATCACTTTGGACTCATTGGTCTCGATAATTCGCTCAAGTTTGCCCTATGGGATGCCGCTGATGCGGGGGCATTTGATGGCCTGACGCGGGACGGTAAGCCGCTGGTCAAGAGCTTCTCGGGTGACATGAACAACTTAATGGCATCAGTGTTATTGCCGCCTTTTAAGAGCCAGATGGCCGTTCGCCGCATTGAAAGTCACAACGATAATCGTCAGCCGGGTGAAGCCGTTACCGAGCAACACTATGTCGTGACCCATCAGTCGCTTTCCCCTCTGGACAGTGATCAGGCGAGCTACCCCAGCGCGCCACTGAAACTAATCCCCTGGGAGGGCACAGCCAATATCGAACTGCTCGCGGACAACACCGTCATGGTGCAGCCTCGAGGGGGCGATTGGTGGGGAGCGAGTTTGGAGCTGGACGCTGACCGGGGCGAGGACCTCTCGAAGTTCGCGGCAGGAACATTACGTTTTGATATCAAGGGCAGCGTCTCAGCTGTATTCAGCATCGGGTTCCAGACGGGCTCCTACTTGCGCGGTGATCAGGTCAACAACTTTGCGGCATTGGGTCCGGGTACGGCCTATGACATCAATGAAACATGGACCTCCGTAGCGCTCTCTATCCCGGAGATAAACGGCGGCACTGATCTCACGGACGTGACCAATATCCTTGCGTTCCTGAGCCAGAACAAGGGCGGCGACCAGGAGATTCTGGTTCGCAACGTGGTTTTCAGCCAATAGAGTCTGCCGGACTGTGGGCGCTGCTGACGGCGCATGAGCCTTCTGCTGCGTGACACGGCTGCCGACACCGGGCTGAAACGAACTTGAAATATCGAAGACGTACTTTCAATGGTCTGAAACTTGAGGAACTACCGCCCCACGGCACCATACCGGCGGCGGCGGTGATCTCCCGTCCGGCCAAGTGTTGCGCGCGAGAACCTGTTAAATCGGTTGGCAGGTTGAACAGGTGTAGATTCTTCGTGAATTGGCGGTAGAACGTTGAATTTTTGTTCGGCACACCCGACAGGGCTGGCTGGCACGGCCAAAGACAAAAAAACGCGCTTTGCCATAAGTGGCCCCCTGTTTTTTTAACGCCCTGTACTGTCGCTCCGGGAGGGTGACACCCTCCAGTGCATAGCTGCGCCGACTGATATCGAGGGTAGTCCGGGCCAGTTTGCCAAGCTGTCCTTTACTGAGGTCGCGGGCCTTCTGTCCGGGATGAATGCCGGCGACAAATAAAATTTCACTGCGCAGGTAGTTACCCAGCCCCGCCAGAAAGGCCTGGTCAAGATAAACGGAATTGAGCGCTCTTCCGGAAAAAGCCTTGCTTTGCAAACGTTCCGCTACCAGCTGCCAGGTTAAGTTTGGGCTGAGGATGTCGGGGCCAATACGCTTTAAAAACGGGTGCTCTTCAATGTCCCCAGTTTGCCACACGCTGATATCCGAGGCGCTATAGAGCAGCGCGCTGTGCCGGTCGGTGTGAATGCCCAGCCTGAGCTGGCGGTTGGTTGTGGGTAACTTGTCGCGCCTGACCACTCGCCACACACCGTACAGTTGATTGTGTGAGTAAATGGTAAGGCCCGCGTCAAAATGGGTCAGCAGCGCCTTGCCGCGGGTCTCCAGTGACAAGACGTTGCTGCCCTTGAGGGGCTTGGCGAACTTTTTAAGCGGTTGCAGCCCAAATTCTATTTTCTCGACGGTTTTATTTTTTAATACCGCCTCGACCTTATCCGCGGCGCGGCGTATTTCTGGACCCTCGGGCATAAACATAAACCTTGGTTTCAGGGTTAACTCAGACCGGGCTGAGTCTGTGTCATCACCCACTTCATAGAGGCGCGGTACCACACACTGCAATTGCACGTTTGGTCAGGTATCTACACGGCAAGCACGCCCTCGGATCGCTTTGAATGAAACCGTCTATTCATGAGCAGTCAGTACAAGGTAGCTTCCCACCAGAATATCAACCACTGCGCAAAAGGACGGGTACCAGCCGAACACACCCGGATTGATAAAAAAGTCATGGTGGAAGTAGTCATACAGGCCATGGGTCAACCACGCCACACCCAGCAGGTAGCGCACAAAACGAAACTTGAACTTCCAGGCCAGAATCCCTATTACGATATAAGGCAACCCGACAAGGATCTCCAGGGCCATGACGCCAACATCCATGGCCAGCAGCCCAAAGGCCGCATACCAGACCGGGAGGGAGACCAGAAGCAATGGCCAGGCCCACGACTCCAGGCGCGTTCGGCGTAGGGCATAAAGGGTCGGCAGGGTAAAAACCACCCCGACGACGACTCCGATCCCTTCAGGTGACACGGCGTGACGCCTCCCGCTTCATACCTGAGCCCAACATCCTGTGGGCATGACGCTCACGGGGTCGCAGGATTCCCTGACACAGGCTGCCAGAAATGCCCGCGCCCCATCTGCGGCAGGCCTCGCTACCCGCGCGTCAGTTCAGCTCAACCTTTCCGGGCACTTCGAAACCCTCTTCGTCCAAGACGGTGATTGGCATGCCAAGGGCTTCCAATTCCGGACGAATAGTAGCCTCGTCACCCACCACCACGATGGCCATGTTGTCAGGCTGGATCAGCCGACTGGCAAGGGCATTAAGGGTTTCACGGTCCGTTTCCTGCAACACGTTTTTTTGCTGTGTGCGGTAGTCCAGCGGTAGGTCGTAGCGCAGTATGTTGGCCAGCAGGCCCAGTTTGCTGCCCGGTGTTTCGTAGCGGCGGGCATCTCGTTGACCAATGGCGCTGCGCATGAAGTCGTATTCCTCAGCCGTCATACCGTCGGCAACATAGGCCTCAAGCTCGTTGATAACCTCTGTAATAGAGGCTGCGGTGGCGTCCTTATTGACCTCGGCCGAAAAGCGGTAGCTACCGGTTTCATGGTCGCCCATAAAAGAGGCTCGCGCGCCGTAGGTATAGCCCTTGTCCTCACGCAGATTGAGGTTGATACGGCTGTTAAAGGTACCCGCGAGGTTAAAGTTCATCAGGCCCGCTTTATAGAAATCACCGGTGGCATCGTAGGTGATGGCGTGCTGTCCGGTCCGCAAACTCGACTGTGCCGCGCCCTCTTTATTGACCAGATAAATCTGTCGCTCGGTAATTTCCGGAAAGTCCTCAAGCGCCTCCCGCTCGACCCCACTCGTGTCGACAGTGGCGAGGCCTTTTAAAGCAGCCAGCGTCTTGTCTTCGGGCAGGCTCGTACTGACAAGAACGCCACTCAGATGCTGGGGAATATGCGCAGCATAAAAGCCTCGAACGTCTTCAAGGCTCAAGTCCTTGACCGTGTTGGGCAAGCCCGCTGCCGGATAGGACAAAGGATGGGTGGGTCCGTACATGACTGCTGATATGGCACGACCCGCCAGTCCCGCCGGGGTTTTGGCCTGCTGTATCAGGCCCTCAATGGTCTGAGCCTTCAGGCGATTAAAATCTTCTGCGCTTAACGCGGGCTTCTGGATGCGCTCCAACATCAGTTGCATGCCTTTATCAACATGCTTTGCAAGCACGTTCAGCGTGACCGACGTCTGGTAGGTCCCGGCGGCAACGCGAAGGCTGGCACCGATGCGCTTTAATTCTTCAGCAAATTCCGCTGCACTGTGCTCCGTCGTGGCCTCTTCCATAAGCGCCATGGTCAACGATGCCAGACCGGCTTTGCCCGCGGGCTCGTCGCGCTTCCCGGCGTCAAAGATGGCACGCACCGTGACAGTGGGGGTTTCCTCATTCTGGACCGCCAGTACCCGCACCCCATTGCTCAGGGCTGTATCCCAGATAGCCGGAAGTTCGACCACCGGGTTGACGCCACCAACGGGCTGCAGGCTCCGATCGAAACTGTCCACCACGGGCCGCAAGGGCAGCGCGTTGTCCTCATCACCAAAGCTCTCGGGAATATCCCGCTCCGGTGCCTCGAAGTTGGATTCGGCGGCGGCGAGTTGTATCGCTCCGTTTGGAACGACACTGAGAATAACGGCCGGTTGGCCGTCAATGTAGTCATTGAAGACCCGCTTTACATCTTGGGTCGAAACACCGAGATACCGCTCTATGTCTGCGCCAATGCCCGCCGGGCTGCCCTGATAGGTTTGGAAAGCCGCCAATGTAGATACTTTGCCGGACACGCTCTCCAGGCCAAACACGCGCGAAGACTCATACTGAGCCTTGAATTTCTGCAGATCATCCTCACTGACCTCGCGGTCAGCAAACGCTGCGATGGTCTCGCGAACCGCCGCTTCCATCTCGGCCAGCGTCTCTCCCGAAGAAGGGTTCTGAATGACGATGAAGAACATTTCACAAGCGAGTTCACGACAGGAATGCTGCACGCTTGCCTGCACAGCTCGCCCTGTCTGCACCAAACGCTGATACAACATGGAGTCCTGACCGCCACCCAGTATCTCAGCCGCTGCGTCCAATGCTGCCTCGTCTTCATGCGCCATGTAGGTGGTAGGAATGAGCATGGCAATTGCAGGCAGATGAATATTGTCTTCGAGTGTGACGTATCGATCAGCATCCAGTTGTGCCGGCATCTTGGGCAGATTTTCGACCTCGGGGCCGGCTGGAATGGGACCAAAGTACTTCGCTACCAGCTGCAGGGTTGCCATCGGCTCGATATCGCCACCGATGGTGAGCGCCGCATTATTGGGGCCATACC
>JAKMEU010000279.1 GCA_022425845.1 Luminiphilus sp.
GCAGAGCACCGCCTTGGCGCGCAATACATGAACCAGCCGTGGCAGGGAGAAATTGGGGGAATCGAAATACTGTGCGTCGGGCTGAAAACGGATCAGCGTTCCCGTATTGCGCTTGCCACAGCTGCCCACCACCGAGAGGTCCGTGACCTTTTCGCCACCCTCAAAGGCCATGGAATAAATATTGCCATCGCGCTTTATGGTGACGTCGAGGCGACGGGAGAGTGCATTGACCACCGACACGCCAACACCGTGCAGCCCGCCACTGAACTGGTAGTTTTTATCCGAAAATTTACCCCCGGCATGCAGCGTCGAGAGGATGACTTCGACCCCCGGCAATTTTTGCACTGGGTGGAGGTCAACCGGCATGCCGCGGCCGTTGTCCTGAATGCTGACCCCCCCATCGGCATGCAGAATCACATCCACCTGGTCGGCATGCCCTTCAATGGCCTCATCCACCGAGTTGTCGATAACCTCCTGGGCGAGATGGTTCGGACGCACCGTATCGGTATACATACCCGGGCGTTTGCGCACGGGTTCAAGGCCGGTAAGGACCTCGATCGCATCGGCGTTGTACTGGCTCATGAATAACTCGTTAAATGGTTCAGAATTTATGGGGCCACTGTGCAGGCCCCAATCGCTGGGCAAAACGCGGGGCAACCGCGGCCCCGCCCCCCAACAACCACCTCCCAGCAGCTACATATAGCCCCCAGAACTCAGATCCACCGGGAAGGCCCGGCGGGTAACCCGCTCTACGTTGGTCTCGACCTCCCCCTGGGGCGACAACCTCAGCCAACGATAACCCGGTGCAGCGTCGTCAACCTTGAACTCTACCTGATTGGGAGCAAACTGTACGCAAGTTGATGGGGCCGTGAGGTAACGCACACCGTTCAGCGTCTGGTCACTCGCCTGATGCACGTGCCCCGCGATTACCACGACCTGCTGTTTACAGCGCTGAACCTCAACCTCAAAGGCAGCACTGTTATCCACCCGCTGAGGGTCTAGCCAATCACAACCCAAAGGATGCAGAGGATGATGGATCGCAACCAGAAGGTGCTTGCCCTCCTGATTGGCACGGTCAACAGCCCGTGACAATGCCTCCAATTCTGCTGCGTTTAGGTGGCCCCCCACTGCCTCGGCCTGCTGGGAGTCCAGCAAAACAATCAACCAATGGGGGTTAGACACTGAACGCACGAACTGATCGTCATGCGCCACAATTCCACCACTGTCATCATGGTTACCCGGCAGCCAGAAACTGGGCGCCGGGACAGCAGACAACGCCTGCGCAAGGCGACCGTAAGCAGGTTCTTCGCCATCGCCCGAAATATCGCCGGTCACCAATAGCGCATCAGGCTGCAGGTCGCTCTCTGCGATCAGTTCAAGCACGGCATCGAGAGACGCGTCGGTATCGACGTTCAGCAACTTGCCTCCGGCATTACCCATCAGGTGGATATCCGTCACCTGCAGCAGCGTGAGCGTCTCGTCATTGGGCAGAACGCGATCCCCGCGAAGCCGACTCTCAGTGGTCATGCTCCACCCAGCTGCTGACCTCGCCGTTCAGGCGCCCCTGCGCCAGACACAGCTCGAGGAGTTCCGCCAAATAGCGGTTCTGCTGAATTTTTTCGTCCCGCTGATACATATTGGGGTTGGGATAGGCGTAGCGGCCCTGCAAATGGCGATGACGCTGGAAGGCCACGATCTCGGCCATGCTGGCATCGTGATACAACCTCACATCAAGGTCCATCGCGGGAATGCCGTGCTGCCCACGCTGCGTGACCCGCAATAGGGTGGTGTAGCGCGTGCGCTCCGTCACTTCCAGCACCAACACCAGATGGCCGGCTGCCAACTCGGTCGTATTTGCTTTTTCGTAGGCGGGAAACACGCGCAACAGACGTACATAGTTGGACTCACACAGACTGTGCAAGTCGCCGATGTCGACGCTGTAACGCTCCTTCCTGCGGATGGAGCCCGAATGCTGGGGCATGAACTGATCTCCTTTCCCGTTGGGAGTGTAGCAATAGCTGTTCGCCTGTGCAGTGTAGAAAAAGTTCGGCTTCATCTGGCGACGACGAGTGGTAGACTACGCGCGCGACGACGCGCCCCGAAAAGGAGTTCTCATGACGCCCCCCCTGTTCCGCCGCACCCTGGCCGGATTCGCAGTATTCTGCTGCGTGCCCTTCAGCCCCCTGAGTTACAGCGATACGCTGCTGGATATCTACGAGCTTGCCCTGCAGAACGACGCCCAACTCAGGGCCCAGGAAGCCCAGTATCTCGCCAACCTCGAGAACGAGAACATCGCCCTGTCGGCATTGCTGCCCCAGGTTAATGCGGGCTACGGCATCTCAGGCAACGTCAATGAAACGGTCAGCCCACAAATCGTTGGATTCGATGTCGACCCGGGTAGCGGCCAGAGCGTCCCCGTTGTCGCCGACGGCTTCAATAAGCGTGATACGGAAACCGAGGGCTGGGATATCGCCCTGGCACAGCCCCTGTTCGACCTGTCCGCCTGGTACAACCTGCAATCGGGCCAGGAGTTCAGTAAACAGGCCGAAGCGGAGTTCGCCGCAGCGACCCAAAACCTGATCGTACGGACCGTAGAGGCCTACCTCGGAGTGCTGCGGGCTCAGGACAACCTGGCCGCCGCGGTTGCGGCCGAGCGCGCCTTCTCACGCCAATTGGAGCAGACCCAGCAGCGTTTTGAAGTGGGCCTTATCGCCATTACCGACGTTTATGAAGCCGAGGCTGCCCGGGACCTTGCTGAAGTCCAGCGCATCGTCGAAGAGAACAACGTCGCGGTTGCCAAAGAGCGCCTTTCTATTCTCACCGGTCAGGCCCATGGCGACTTGTATCTCCTCAGCGAAGACTATGAAGCACGACCACCCACTCCCGCCGACCGCGCCTCCTGGGTGAAGTTCGCCCTGGACAATAATTACGACCTGGCGGCAGCGCGCTATGCGGAAGAATCGGCGCGGCAGTCTTCCAAAGCGAGTGCCATGGAGCACGCGCCTACTGTGACCGCCAGCTATCAATATTCGGATACCGAAACCGACGGCAGTCAGTTCTCTGAGCCTCGACAGATATTTCAAATACAACCGGATTCACAGGACACGCGTGAGGTTTGGGAAGTTCGACTCAATGTGCCCATTTTTCAGGGCGGACGCCTGCATGCCCAACGCCGCCAGTCAGCCCAGCAGCACATTGCCGCCATGGAAAGCCGTATTAACCTCGAGCGCACCACCATCACCAACGCCCGCTCGCTGCATATGACCGTGGTCTCCGACGCCGCACGCGTTAAGGCAAGGAAACAGTCGATCCGTTCCGCCCAGAGTGCGCTGGACGCCACCGAAGCGGGTTACGATGTGGGCACCCGAAATATTGTGGACGTCCTTAACGCGCAGAACCTGCTCTACACCTCACTCAGGGACTACGCCAACGCGCGCTACGATTATGTCGTCAATCTGCTGCGGCTGAAGGAGAACGCGGGCACGCTGTCTCCAGATGATGTAGCACGCCTGGAAAGCGCACTGGTTCCGCCACCCCCGCCCGCGGCGTCGGGTGCGGCTACAGAGACTCCCTGAGCCGAACAGTGATGCCCACTCCCCCGGGCCCCGAGGTGCGCGGCTTCCTCAGCGACCCGGAGGGGACCGCTCTATTCGAAGCGGCCTGCGAGGCAGGGCCATTGGGGCCCATACTTGAAGTCGGCAGCTGGTGTGGCCGCTCTACGATATGGCTCGCCCAGGGGGCGCAGCAGGCGGAGACGGTTGTGTTTGCCCTGGACCATCACCGCGGCTCGGAGGAACATCAGCCAGGCGAGATGTTTCATGACCCCGACCTGGTCGATGCCGACGGTCGGGTTGATACCCTTCGGGAATTCCGTCGCAATGTATACCGCGCCGGGGTGGAAGCCTACGTCATCCCGGTTGTCGCAGGGACAGAGCAGACGGCCCCCTTTTTCAGGCCTGATCTGGGCATGCTCTTCATCGACGGCGGACACAGCCTGGAGGCAGCCCTGATGGACTGGCGCAGCTTCGGCCAATGCGTGCTTCCCGGCGGCATCCTTGCCATCCACGATGTTTTTCCCGACGCGAGCAAAGGGGGTCAGGCGCCCTATACCATCTGGCGCCTCGCCCTCGACTCGGGCCTCTTTGAAGAACGTGACGCTACCGAGTCACTGCGTACCTTGCGCAGGCTGACCTGAATCAGTCCCTGCGGGCACCGGCAGCCTGCTGTCGCTGAGGTTCACGGGTTTCCAGAAACAGTCCCGCTGCAGGGGTGTGACCCGTCAGCGCGTCCGCAGCCAACATAATGGCACCTGCGGTCCAGGTGGGCTTCTCGTCAGGCCAGAGCACGTCCTCGACAAACTGGTACCCCGTCCACCAGGCGCCATCACCATCACGCCACTGGGTCAGCCAGGCGAAGAGCTCCGCGGCGCGAGCCCGGTCTCCCGCGGCGAGCAACGCGAGGGTCAGCTCACAGGATTCCGCCACCGTTACCCATGGTTCCTGCACCTCACAGCGACAACCCAGGCCGGTTTCCACAAACTCGGACCATCGGCCATTGAGCCGCTCCATAGCCTCCTGCCCCTGCACCCATCCTGTAATAATGGGGTAAAACCAATCCATGGCATAACGGGACTTGGGCGCCCAGGTACGGTCAAACCGATGCGGCCGCGATCGCAGGGCGTTCCCCAGGGCGCTTCGCGCTTCCAGCCAATGATCCCGCCGCAAGCCCAGTGCCGCGGCAATATGTGAGGCGCACTCAAGGCTTTTGTAAATCGAACTGCACCCGGTTACCAGCGCATCCCCCATGGGTTCGCCCGCCGCATCCACCGCCCAGTCAACCTCGCCCTCATCACCCTGAAGACTGAGCACAAAGGCCATCGCCGCATCCACCACGGGAAAATAGGCCTTGAGGAATGTCATATCGCCGGTAATGAGATAGTGGTGCCACACCCCCGTCGCCACATAAGCGACATAGTTGGATTCCCTGCGATCCGGGTTATCGGGCTCGCCCTCTCGGTAACTGCGCCACCAACTGCCATCCGGGAGCTGTTGGTCTGCAAGCCAGCGATACGCGCGTTCCGCCGCCCCATACTCCCCGGCAATAGAGAGCCCCATGGCCGCCTCGGTGTGATCCCAGGGATCTGAGTGTCCCCCTTCAAACCAGGGGATCTCACCCCAGGGCCGCTGGGTGCGGAGAATGAAAGCTACCGTGGGCTTGAGAAACTCCACGGGGTACAGACCCCGGCTCAGGTACAGGCCGCTCATGCTCCGGCCTCCAGTGGCTTGTTGAAATACATCACGACGCTCTTGCCCATCCATGGGTTACACAGCTTATCAATCCAGCGGGTCAGCGCTGGGCGCTTCAGCAGATCCCACACCAACAGCCGGTGGTAACCCGCCACAAGGGGCTGCTTTTCGCCCCGATTCCACATCAAACAACGCAGCCACCAGTAGGGAACGTGCAGAGCATGGGCACCGTGTTGTCGGTAAAAGTCCAGACCATAACGGGTAATTTCACGACGCAGGAATCCGGCGTTGAAAATACGTATATGGCCGCCGGGGGTGTTGTGATAGCCCTCGCTCAGCCACCAGCAGATTCGCTCGGGCCAGGCCCTGGGGACACTGATACACAGGCGACCTCCCGGTTTCAGTACCCGATTGATCTCCTCCAGCACGGCAATGAAATTGGGAATATGTTCTAACACTTCACTGCAAATAACCCGGTCAAAGTGATGGTTCGGAAACGGGAGACGGGTGGCATCACCCTGCAGAAAGGCCACCTCGCCCTCCGGTCCATAGGCTTCCATATCGCTAATACGGTCTCTGGCCGTCTGCAGGTCAACAAAACCCAGGTCGACGCCAAGGGCCACCACACCCCGCTTGAGGTAAGCCGCGAGTGTGTGACGGCCTTCACCACAGCCCACATCCAGCACCCGCTGACCTGCAGCCAGATCAAAGTAGTCCAGATCAACCGTCAGCACGCTGAACCTGCCCGCTGCCCTGCGGCCGCATTGATGATGCTGTCTGGCTGCGTCCTGGCCCCTTTTTCAATGGCAAGACGGTAGTGGTTTACCAGTCGAGCAGCACAGACATCCCAACTGAATTCAGACATACAGCGTGCTCGGGCACGCTGGCCCAATGTTGTGCGCGTCTCGGAGTCATCCAGCAGCTTACCCATCGCGTCGGCAAGCGCCGCCGCGTCTCCAGCCGGCACCACCCAAGCCGTGTCACCCACCACTTCGGGCAATGCCCCGCCATCACTGACCACAAGGGGAACACCACAGGCCATGGCCTCCACCGCCGGCAACCCGAAACCCTCGTAGAGGGAAGGCCCCACAGCCAGCGCACTCTCGGCATAAAGCTCGACAATGGCTTCATGCGTCACACCGCTGACCCAACGAATGCAGTCCCCTAAGGCCAGCTCATCCACCAGTTGTTCTGTCATTCCACGGGGGCGGGGTTTACCAATAAGGACCAGCTCGATTGACGCGCCCGCGTCCCGTAACCGGGCGGCGGCTGATAGCAGCACCTGTAAACCTTTTTGGGGCGTGTCCGCTGAAGCGGTTGCCATTATCTGGTTGGGTTTTCGGGCAATATGCGGCAAAGGTTTAAAAAGCCCCGCGTCGACGCCGTTATACATCACCGCAATACTGGCGGGATCCACACCAAAATCGGCAATGATATCGGTTCGTGAAGCGCCCGAGACCGTGACCACGTGATCAAGTTGGCGCGCAACGCGGATCTGCATATCCAGAAAATCATGCCATCGCCGGATTAAAAGACGACGCGACCAACGGGATTCGGCCGCAAGCGCAAGCCGGCGATCCCGTGTGATGGGATGGTGGATGGTCGTTACCAGGGGTATCCCGGCTCTCTGCAGGTCGAGAATCCCGTCTGAAAGGGTCTGGTTATCGTGGATAACGTCAAATTCAGTCGCCCTTGCCAGCACCCAATCACGTGCCCGCTCGCCAAATGTCCAGGGCTCCACAAATCCGCCGGTCAGCTTGCTCAGCCACTCCCTACGAGCCAGGGGGTCACGCAACAGCTGCAGCATACCCGCTGACTTCAAGCCATGTGCATAAAGATCGAGGCTGGGAAGCTTTTGCAGGGTGACTTCGGGGTCCAAATCGGGATAAGGCGGCCCGGAAACAACGGTGACCTGATGGCCCTGCATTGCCAGCGCACGACTC
>JAKMEU010000283.1 GCA_022425845.1 Luminiphilus sp.
TCGTGATCACCACTGATGCCAACCTGATCCTGAACACGATCGTAATAGGGTCGTAAATCGTCGTATTGCAGGGGCCAGTCCAACCCCCGTCCATGATCTGTCCTGACCGTAAAATCACCGGGGTGCAGTCGCAGCCAAACACCGTAGTGATGGGCGGCAGAGCCGCCGGTACCGGCGCCGGCATTAAAAGCGTGGCCCACGGGATGATTGCCGCTTTCCTCAACCGGTGGCCCGGACCACTTCAATCGCCGTGCCCATATTTGCGAGCTGATCATTTCTCCAGTGGAGCGTTCGGGCCCGGCTTCCAGTACCACGACCCGCTCTCCAGCCTCTGCGAGGCGAGCCGCCAGGGTCAGGCCCGCTGCCCCCGCGCCTATGATGATGGTATCAGGGGAGGAAGGCTTCACCAGCGCGTCTCGGGCGGGATGTGAGCGCTATAGGGGATGCCCAGCAGTTCAAAACCCGCTTCCGTGCCGTAGGTGACGTCCAGGGCATCCGCCCGCAGTACAAACTGGACATAGCTGGCGGGAGGCGCTGTCCAGTTGGACACGGCATCAGCGCCCATGGCTGCCACGAGCGCCTGTGGCTGAAGGTTCGAAAGCGCTGTGTCTACGGCATCGAGTGCTGCCCTGTAGAATCCGGTCTGTTGTTCAACCGGTACGCCGAGGTATTTGGCAATAAGCTTGGACTCGGGACCCGCCTCCAACTGGGCATCGACAAAGGCAGCGAGGCCAGCTTCGACCGAGCCCGGTACCAACGTGTCTCCCAGTATCTCCAGCGCTTTTATTTGCGGGTGAGTGAGAACCTGTGGACTGAAGCCCTGCGCGACTGCGGTGGCTGGCGTTGCCCAGACTCGACTGCCACCTATCAGAAACCATCCGAGGGCGGTTCCGCCCCCGGTAATCATGTCACGCCGGTTCAGGCCGGCGGCCATCAGAACTCCTTGCGTACGCTGAAGGCATAGTAACGCGGTGCTTTGTACGCCACCTCATTGCAGCCGCACAGTGTGGCCAGGTCGAAGCCCTGGATGCCGGGGCGCTCGTCAGTAATGTTGCGTGCAGCAAGAGTGGCGAGCCAGCCGTTATTGGCATAGCTGATTTGTGCGTTAACGACGGTATAACTGTCGAATTTATCAGCGTCAAAATTTCTCAGGTTGTAGTAGTACTCATCCGAATAGCTGATATCACCTTGGACTGCCACAACACCGCCCAGGGCATCGAAGCTGTAGCGGGCAAGACCGGTGGCCTGAAACTCAGGTGCGTAGGTGGGATCGACGTCGCTGGGGGGTAGGGGAGATCCGTTACGCAGTGACACGTCCTTAACCGTCGCATCAAAGTAGGCGCCGCTGAGAATAAGATCCAGTCCCTCCATGGGGCTGCTCTGTATCTCCAGTTCCACGCCGTAGTTGTCGGCATCCTTGTTGATCACGACGCCGCCAACACCTACGAAGAGGAAGGCCTGGTAGTCCGTGTAATCGTAGTAGAACGCGGTGCCATTGATTCGGGTTGTGCCGCCGCCCAGCGTGGCTTTGAAACCTGCCTCATAGGACGTGAGCTCTTCCGAGTCGTAAGGCAGTCCCGCGTCGCCGCCGGAACCAAAATAGGCGCCCAACAGCGGTGCGTTGTAGCTACCGGCTTTGACGCCTCGGTTGATGCCGCCGTAAACCATCAGATCGTCGCTCACGTCATAGGTGAGTTGCAGCTTTCCGGCCCATAATGTTTCCGAGTTGTCGTCCTCGTAGCTCACCCCGACAAAGCACTGGTCCAGCTGACCCGAAAAGCACGGTGAAGTGTTCACTACAAAAGATGACTCCGAGGGTGCGACACCCAGCACCAGGCCAAAGTCTTTCTCTTCACGCATGCCCCGCAGGCCAGCAATGACCGTAAGGCGATCTGAGATGTCGTATTCGTACTGCCCGAACAGGCTGTACGAATCGGTTTCGAGTTCGGCTACGGTTCCTACATCAATCGGGACACCGCCGAACACATCGGCAAAAGACCCCTGAGGACCCTTCAGGCCATTGTCAGATTCAGAATCAATGTTGAGGTAGTAGAAGCCTGCCACCCAGCGGCTACGATCGGTCTCGCCATTGAGTCGGAGTTCCTGGGTGAAGCTGCTTGCATCGACACCGGCGTAGTTGGCCAACTGGTTAACGGGCGCTGAGTCGACATCGATAAACAACAGTTTCTCGTAGTCCTTGTAGTCGGTGATCGATGTAAAGGTCATGCTGTCGGACATATCCCAGGACACCTTAAAATTAATGCCCGAGTTTTCCGTACTGCCCTGATCAGCAAAGGCAAAGTCACCGGAGAAGGTGAAATCGTCACCGTCGGGATCGAGGTAGCCAAAAAAATCAGCGCCGGGAGCCAGGCGTCCGGGTAGCCCGCCGCCGCCGCCGGGCAGGAACTCGTCGCCATCTTCAATGTCAGCCCCGCCGTCAAGGCCCGTGTCGTTACCATTTTGATCGAGAAGAATGGTCAGGCGACTCTCGTTACTGGGGGTGTTGATGACGTTGATCAACTCCGGAGGCGTATCCGGGTTGTTGTCGTGGTCCTGGGCTATGCCCACTGTCGATTTGCTCTGGTAGGGCCCCGTGGCTACCTCGCTTTCGGAATAGTTGAAGCTGAGGTCCATCCGCAGGTTATCTGTAGGCTGGAATGCAAAACGTACTCGCGCAGCCAGCGTGTCGTCGTCACCGAGGTCCGCACCGGCCCCGGGGCCGGGATCGCCAAGGAAAGGGAGTTGGTCGGCATTGCTGTACAGGTTTTGCAGGTAAGGATCCTGTTTGCTATATCGGAATGCGGCGCGGGCAGCAAAGGTGTCACTGAGCGGTCCACCCACTGCGCCTTCCACCACATACCGATTGGCGTTGTTGGCGGTATCGAACTGGCCGACTTCCACATCAAGATAGCCTGACGTCTCGTCAAAGCTGGGTCCGTTGGAAATGAAATGCACCAGGCCACCCGTCGCGTTGCGTCCGAACAGGGTGCCCTGGGGACCCTTCAGGATTTCCACACGATCTATATCAAAGACGGCGAAGGTTTGGGCCTGTGCGACCGCGATGTAGCCCTCATCGAGATACACGGCGTTGGGTGCCTCGATGATGTCGTTGAAGTCATTCTGTGTAACGCCCCGGATGGAGAATTGCGTATTCTGGCCCGCCAGGTTGCCCGAGATATGAACTCCGGGTGCGAAGGTGGCGATATCAAAACTTTCGGAGACGCCAAGGGCATCCATTTGAGCCCCCGTGAAGGCTGAAATCGCAATGGGGACCTCCTGCAGGTTCTGCTCGCGCTTTTGCGCGACGACCACGATTTCTTCAAGAACACTTTGGCTGGCGGCCGGCAGGGCAATGGCTAGTGTGCCGACAGCAATGGCTAGCTTCGATAATTGGGAAGTTGGGTGGCTCATAACTGACTCCTGAGGTCTGGCAGTGTTGGGCGTCTTACTTTTGTTGGTGGTTATTATGGATGGCATGTTTTTACCTACTTTAGAGATCTTGTACCGGCTGTCGCAACCCTTTGCGCTCCAGCCGTGGCAGTACCTCCTGACGGAAATAGGGGAACTCCCGAGCATAGTCGACAAATGACAGCGTGGTTCCCGCAACGCCCGTGGCACTCACTTGCTCCAGCAGGTCAGCGATGGTGTCCGGGGTGCCCACCAGCGGAAATCCACCGTGGCCCGCGGCGAAGCGGTCCCGGAACATACCCAGGGCTTCGGGTGTAAATGATTGTGCGTGCAGGCCTTGGAGGGTCATCAGGTTGTCAACGGCCTCCCAGTCAGCCTGTTCATTGGCATACCAGTTGAGGTAATCGTCAGCTTCTTTCTGTGTCGGCCGGCAGACAACGGTACAGAAGGTGAGTACGTCAACATGGCGTCGAATACTGGCCGCTCTTGTACGGATGTCGGCTACGGTGGCCTGGGCCTGTTCAAAATCAAACACAGGGGTGAACAGGAAATCAGCATTCCGCATTGCAAAGTCGCGCCCTTCCTCTGACGCGGCTGCGTTGATGATAGGCATTTTTTCCTGCACGGGGTGGGGCAAGCCGTAAACCCCCTTGCCCTGGTAGAAGGTGCCCTCCCAATCAAAGGGCTCATCGGCCCGCCAAAGCTTTTGCACGTAATCAAACCACTCCTGCGCCATCGCATAGCGATCGGCGTGATCCCCTGGCAGATCCTTGCCGAAGGCGTCGTATTCGGGTTTGTTCCAGCCAGCTACAACATTGAGACCCAGCCGGCCACCGGACATTTGATCCAGCGTCGCCAGTTGTTTGGCGGTTACGATCGGGTGATTGAACGCGGTATGGACAGTGGCAAAGACCTGAATTCTTTGGGAGTGGGCGGCGAGTCCAGCGGCCCAAGTGACGGTTTCCAGTACGTTGCCATGGAAATCTGTCTCGCCTCCGTAGCCGATCCAGCGCGCGATAGGCAGCATAAATTCGATACCGGCTTCATCGCACTGCCGCACCAGATCGATGTTGTTTTCCCAACTGTTATCCCAGCGCTCGGCAACTTTGGTGACCGCCATACCCCCTGAGCAGTTGGCGGAAAAGGTGCCCAGCTTCAGTCGGTTTTTGTTGTCCAGCATGGGTGCGGTCATCAGAAGGAATTCTCCCGGGTGCAATGCCTGCTAAAGGTTCTTGGTATCGCTCAGCAGCCCAAACATTTTAGGCTTAAAATATTATTATTAACCCACGACGTGGTCTCTAGCAACAGATATTTGCAGACTCGGTCATTCTCATCAGCAGTTCGAGGGGGTGCCTCAGATACACGGCGAACACGTATCCCCTTAAAGACGACGGCCTCGCCCACTTTCTACGGGTCAGGACCGTCTCGGCCCGGCACCCAACCTTCCCGGTTTTAACGGATAGCGGTTACCTCAACCTCAACCAGTGCCTGCTCCTCAATCAACGCGGAAACCTCTACTACGCTCATTGCCGGAAAGTGCTTGCCCATAATCTCGCGGTAGACCGCGCCAATGGCCCGGAGGTCACTCAGGTAGGCTTGTCTGTCGGTGATGTACCAGGTCATTCGGGTCATGTGCTCGGGCCCGGCATCCGCGGCCTGGAGCACGGCTTTTACGTTGAGTAGCGCCTGGCGCAGTTGACCGACGAAGTCGTTACTTTCAAAAACTTCCTGGGAAGTCCAGCCGATTTGCCCGCCACAGAAGATATGGTGCTGTCCCTGGGCCATAATGCCATTGGCGTAGCCTTTGGGCCGGGGCCATCCGTGAGGAAGAAGCGTGGTATGCATGGGTTCTTACCTTTGCATGACTGGGTGGGTGGAGTATATTTTAGACTTAAAGTATCGCTCGGGGAGGCCGGCAAGGCCAGCCCCGGTCATTGGCAGCATTACCGCCATCACATCCAGCAGTCGCGCCGTAGCGTGAGAGGGGACAGCAATGAGTAATCCGTTAATGGACGTCGCAGCAGGTTTGATGTCAGGGTCGATCAAGGTGGTAGATCTCAGTGTCACGCTTCACCCGGCGACCCCCATCCTCCAGTTGCCAGAGGAATTTGGCTGGAAGAATGCCTGGCCGTTTTCGATGGAGGAAATATCCCGCTACGACGAGCGAGGCCCGGCCTGGTATTGGAACAACATCAAATGTGGTGAGCATACGGGCACTCATTTTGATGCCCCCATACACTGGGTGTCGGGTAAGGACCATGAAAACCACGCCACCGATACCCTGCCGCCGAGCACGTTCGTGGGTCCTGCCGTTGTCATAGACTGCACCGCTGAGACGGCGGCGGATGAAGATTTTCTTTTGACCGTAGAATTCCTTGAGCGCTGGGAGGCCGAGCATGGCCAGATCCCCCAAGGGGCCTGGGTGCTATACCGCACTGACTGGTCAAAGCGCAGTGACCCGGAGGCCTTCCTGAACAAGCGGGACGACGGTAACCATAATCCGGGATGGGATCCCGCCACGGTGACGTTTTTGGCCGAGGAGCGGGATGTACTGGGTGTGGGAACCGAAACCGTCGGCACCGATGCGGGGCAGGCGGCGGCGCAGGACCCGATGTTCCCCTGTCATAACCTGATGCACGGCGCGAACAAGTGTGGCTTGGCCAGTCTTTGTAATTTGGATCAGCTGCCGCCCACCGGCGCGATGATTGTTGCGGCGCCGCTCAAGATTCAAAATGGCTCAGGGAGTCCCTGTCGCGTCATCGCGCTGGTGCCCGCCTAAAGTACAGCTAAACAATCCAGGCAGGGGAGTGGTATTTGCATGGCTGAGCGCTCGTTTTCGGAAGAGGTCAAGAAACTGCGTTGTGGTGATGGCAGCGTTTTCCACGGCGAGGGCATTCTTGCCATAACCAAGGCCCTGCTGCAGTCCGGCGTGTCCTATGTCGGGGGTTACCAGGGGTCACCGATTTCCCACCTGATGGATGTGCTCAGCGATGCCCAGGACATCCTCGGCGAACTGGGGGTGCACTTTGAAGCCAGCGGTTCCGAGGCCACGGCGGCGGCCATGCTCTCGGCGTCCATCAATTACCCGCTACGTGGCGCAGTGACCTGGAAATCCACCGTGGGAACCAATGTGGCCTCGGACGCGCTCTCCAATCTTGCTTCTGCCGGCGTGACCGGAGGCGCGATGGTTATTGTGGGCGAGGACTACGGCGAGGGCTCCAGCATCATGCAGGAGCGCTCCTACGCCTTCGCCATGAAAGCCCAGATGTGGCTGCTGGATCCGCGCCCCAACCTGCCTTCGATTGTCGACATGGTGGAAAAAGGTTTTCAACTCTCCGAGGCGTCCAATACCCCCATCTTCTACATGATGCGCATCCGCGGCTGCCATGTGACCGGAGAGTTTGTTGCCCGGGACAATGTGCCGCCCAGCTACAGCAACCGCACCCCGGTGACACCGACCCGGGAACCCGAAAAGATCATTCTGCCGCCCTTTGTCTATCAGCATGAGCAGGAAAAAATTGCCCGTCGGCTGCCCGCGGCGCTGGAGTTCATAAAGGAACAGAAGCTCAATGAACTGTTTCCGGGCCAATATGACAGCCTGGGCATCATCACCTGCGGCGGCTCCTACAACACCGTCATTCGTGCCCTGCAGCGCCAGGGCCTCGCCGATGTTTACGGCAATGCCGACATCCCCATTTATTGTCTGAACGTCGCCTATCCCCTGATGCCCGATGAGTTGGTGGATTTTTGTGTGGGCAAGGAGCAGGTGCTGGTCCTTGAAGAGGGACAGCCGGAATACATCGAACAGGGCATACAGACCGTGCTCCGGCGCAGGGATGTGCAGACCCGGGTGTTCGGTAAGGACATCATGCCCATGGCAGGAGAGTACACGGGGCAGGTGATGCTGGAGGGCATCACCCGTTTTGTCCTGGCGTCCAGTCGGCAGGATGTGCCCCTGGCCCTGGATCTCAGCGCTGTGCTCAGTCTACAGACTCCCCTTGAGGACGCGGACATCGCTGCCCTGATGGAGAACCTGCCGCCCCGTCCCGCGGGACTGTGCACCGGCTGTCCCGAGCGTCCGTTGTTTTCCGCCATCAAGCAGGTTCAGGAAGAACTGGGGCCCTTTCACATCTCCTCGGATATCGGTTGTCATTCTTTCGCCACCGCTGCCCCCTTCAATCTGGGCAATACCATCATGGGCTACGGGCTGTCCCTCGCCAGTTCCTCGGGCATGCGCCACGCGTTGCCCCACAAGGCGATCAGCATCATGGGGGATGGTGGCTTCTGGCATAACGGCCTGACCAGCGGTGTCACCAGCGCCGTGTTCAACGGCCACGACGGTTTGTTGATCATCATTGATAACGGTTATTCAGCGGCCACCGGCGGGCAGGATATTCCGTCCCTGGTGGAGCCCAGCCTGATCGCCTCCACCATTGATGCCGAGCGCCCCCGCAGGGAGCAGTGGCAGACCATTGAGGACGCCTGCCGCGGCGCCGGCGTCACCTGGCTGGAGACCGTCAGCACCTACAACATCGAGGCCATGAAAGCGACGCTGCGTCGGGCGTTGGGGAGCGATGCACCCGGTCTCAAGGTGGTCATTGCGGAAGGGGAGTGCATGCTCAATCGCCAGCGCCGGGTCAAACCCATGCTGAAGCAGGCCATAGCGAGCGGGCAGCGGGTTAATAAGTCCCGTTTCTATATCGACCCGGCAACCTGCACGGGCGATCACGGCTGTATACGGCTTTCGGGTTGTCCATCCTTGACCGTCAAGGACAATCCTGACCCGCTGCGTACCGACCCCGTTTCTTACGTCGATAACAGCTGTGTCGGTTGCGGTGTCTGTGGCGGCAATGCCCACAGCGCCGTGTTATGCCCTTCGTTCTCCCAGGTTGACCTGGTCTACAACCCTTCGGGTCTGGATCGCTTGATGCACCGGCTGCGCTCCCGGGTCCGGACTTGGTGGCGGGGTAGGGACCTGCGCCGGCAGCAGCAGTTGCAGTTGTGAGAACGACTGTGCGGACGACTAATATGCTGGTCGCTGCCCTCGGCGGTGAGGGTGGAGGCGTGCTGACCAACTGGCTTATCGAAGTGGCCCAGCAGGCGGGCTGGCACTGCCAGAGCACGTCTCTGGCTGGCGTTGCCCAGCGCACCGGCGCCACCATTTACTACCTGGAATTTCTGCCCCAGGACGCCGGGCCCAAGCCGCCCGTCATGAGCCTGTTTCCGGCCCAGGGCGATATTGATATCGCGGTGACCTCGGAGATCGCTGAGGCGGGCCGCATGTTGAGCCGCGGCTTTGTGTCACCGGACCGGACGGCTTTGATTTCTTCCGATCACCGCGTGTACGGCATTACTGAGAAGAGCGCTACCGGAGACGGCACCGTTGACGCGGATTTCATCATTGAGCTGTCGGCGCGCTACGCCAAACGCTTTATTCACTTTGACTTGCTGGAGTTGGTGCAGCGCCATGGCACGGTCATTTCCGCAGGGCTGCTGGGAGCCATAGCGGGGGCCGGTGTACTGCCCTTTGCCAAGTCCATTTTTACAGACGTTATATCGAGCGGGAAAGGTGCTGCGGCCAACGGTGCAGCCTTTGAGGAGAGCTTCCAGCGGGCGGCCTCCGGCGGTGTCGCTCATTTCGAACCCGAGGTTATCCCACCCTTCGTCCTGCCCGAGGCCACCACGGCACTGGGTGGCCGGCTGCTGCCGAAGGTGGCAGGACTGCCGGCGGCGGTGCATGAGGTGGTGTATCTCGGTATTCAGCGCTTACTCGACTATCAGGACGAAGCCTACGCCGATGACTTCCTGAGCCGACTGGCAGCGGTGGCAGAGCGGGATGGGGGCGATGATGATTACGCATTGACCCGGGAGACCGCTCGCTGGTTGGCGCTGTGGATGGCCTATGAGGATATTCCCAGGGTGGCCCAGCTCAAGTGCCGACCCAGCCGGGAAGCCGAGGTCAGGGCCGAGGTGGGTGCCGCCCCCGAGCAGGCCATGCAGGTCTCGGAATATTTCCACCCCAGGATAGAAGAGGTGGCGGCCCTGTTGCCCAGCGGTCTGGGTCGGCGTCTGCTGTCCCCGGGCATTACCCGCCGACTGATGGAGCCCTTTCTCGGACCGCGGAAACTGCGCACGGACAAATTTTGGACCCTGTGGACAATGCGCCGTCTGGCGTCCCTGCGGCACCGGCGGCGAAAAACACTGGGTTATGAGCAGGAATGGACCATGATCGAGCGTTGGTTGGGGTCGGTGCAGGCAGCCCAGTCTGCGGGCCTGGCACAGGCGATCGCCGATTGCGGCCAAATGGTGAAGGGATACGGCGCGACCCGGCACCGAACCACCAGTCGCCTGATGCAAATCCTGGATGAGGTAGAGCAGGGTCGGGTCAGGGATGCTTCAGCCGTTCGGGGGTTGCAGTCCGCGGCGATGGCGGGCGATGATCCGGAACCCTTTGAGCAAGCCCTAATGCAGGGACAGTAGGACCTCCGATACCCCTGATGTCAGCATCTATCCCGGAAATATGGCAGCGCTACTTTCCCGGCGTGGCGGTCGCGGCTGCGGTCGCACTGGTGGCGACGTTCCTGTCCCAGCGTTATGGCGCTCCTGCCATGCTCCTTGGGCTGTTGCTGGGCATGGCCTTCCATTTCCTGAACGACGCACCCCGGGTGGGCCCGGGGCTGGAGTTCGCGGCGGTGCAGTGCCTGCGGTTGGGGGTTGCCTTGCTGGGCCTGCGCCTGACCTTTTCCGAGGTGGCTGCACTGGGCTGGGAACCCGTGCTGCTGGTCGCTGCGGCGGTTATTGCGACCCTCTTTATGGGGGTCCTGTTTGCCCGGTTACTGGGTTGCGGGTCCCAGTTGGGCACCCTGACCGGCGGTGCGGTGGCTATCTGTGGCGCCTCGGCGGCCATGGCCATCAGCAGTGTGCTGCCCCAGGGGCCGGACAGTAAGCGCCAGACTTTGTTCACAGTGATAGGTGTCACCAGTTTGAGTACCGTGGCCATGGTGCTGTATCCGGTGATCGGTGATGTGCTGCAGTTTGATGAACAGGCGATGGGAATTTTTGTGGGCGCGACCATCCACGACGTAGCCCAGGTGGTGGGTGCGGGTTACAGCGTGTCCCCAACGACCGGCGACCTTGGGACTTTCATCAAGCTGCTTCGTGTAGCCATGCTGGTGCCGGTGGTACTGGTCATTGGCTTCATTTACCGGAGGGCCCGCCACAATGGCTCGGAAGCTGCGCCCGGCATCCCGCTGTTTCTCGTGGGATTCGTTGTGTTGTTCGCACTGAACAGTACAGGTGTTCTGCCCCAGCCTGTGGTGCAGCCGGTGGCTGAACTGGCGCCACAGCTGCTGCTGTTGGCCATTGCAGCTCTGGGTATTCGGACGTCGATGCGGGAGGTCATGACCATTGGCGTGAAGCCGGTGGTGCTGATTGTTGCCGAGACACTGTTTATTGCCGGTCTGGTCGCGGGCTACCTGCTATTGCGTCATTAGCGAGCCGTACCTGTGCCGATGGGCGCGCTAGGCGCTCTCTCCTCGCTCGGCCAGGATATCGATCTCAAAGGTCAGTACCTTGTTACCGTATTGGTTGAAGGCCTCGTTGCGACTTCGCACCACTCCCCAGCGATCCCGCACCACCTTGTCAGACTTACTGATGATCTCGTAGGTGTAGGTCAGGGTATGCCCGGGCCGCACGGGCTCCAGCCAGTCCAGGTCGTGGATGGCGACCCCCGCGCCATTACGGCGACCGTCGTTGACGCCCTGGGCGTAGACCTCCATGTAGTCCACCATTTTGCGCATCCACATGGCACATAAATGCCAGGGACTGGCCACCAGCCCACCCCAGCGCAGGCTGCGGGCGGCTTCGGGATCGGCGAACTCGGGCCCCGGAGCGAACTGTCGGGCAAATTCGACCATTTCCAACTCGCTGAAGGTATGGCTCCCGAAGACATGAAATTCACCGACGGGGATATCCTCGAACCAACGGTTGCGCAAATACAGGTCCGACATCAGGAGCCCTCCACGGCGACGGCTACCTGGCACTGCATCTCGGCGACAGGGTGTCCCGCTCCGTCTTCAACGGTCACCGTGAGGTCCTGGGTGTGGGCGTCCGGCACGGGCCCGCCCGGTGACTGTTCCCCCAGGGAGATCCTCGCCATCAGTTCGTCGCCGACAAAGCTGGGGCGCAGCCAGCGCATGCTGTCGACATGAGTGGTGGTGATGTAGGTCATGCCGGCTTCCCGCAGGGCTTCCCCGGCGAGTCGCGAGGACAGGGCTGCAACCTGCCAGCCGCTGGCGCACAGGCCGCCAAAAATGGAGTTATCGGCGGCCTGTTGATCGAGGTGGTAGGGCTGGGGGTCGAACAGGCTGGCAAAGGCCTTAATGGCTTCCGCGTCCAGGGCAATGACCCCACTGGTCAGTGTCTTTACATCGCTCATGGCAGGGTTGTACCCCTCCGGCTGGTTTGGCTTGTCCGGCACATGCAGGTGGCCGGGGGCGCTAGTGTAACAAGTCGATCAGCGGCTGTGGCGCGCCACCGGTTGAGGTTGTATTTACAAGATGCCGCGGACTTAATGGGCTGACTTGAGGTCCATTGTGGACATGAATATAAGTCGTCCAGTCAGCAAAAAAGTGACCTGTCGATTGGATGCACTAGCGGTCAAATAATGCTTCAAACTTTGTGTGTGATGACCTCATCTATCGTGAGTGGGCAACTTGTGCTTCACAACTTATTCAGCCTGTGCTCATATCAAAATGATCGATACCCAACCCAGTCGGAACAGACAAATGATGAAAGCGGTGTATTACAGGGAGCATGGTCCAGCCAGTGTGCTGGAGACTGGGGAACTGCCCAGGCCCGAGCCCGGGCCGGGTCAGGTATTGGTGCGGGTTGCGGCTGCCGCGGTGAACCCGATCGACCGCCGCTTGCGGAGCGGTGAATTACAGGAGTACATCAGCCGCACCTTTCCCGTGGTCCCTGG
>JAKMEU010000293.1 GCA_022425845.1 Luminiphilus sp.
AGCCCCCCCCACAGCCCTTCCCAGGTCTTTCCCGGACTCACGCTGGGGGCCAGTTTGTGACGTCCCCATCGACGCCCGGAGAAATAGGCGCCAATATCTGCTGCTGCGACAGCAATCACGAGAATTATCATCAGTAAGGTACCGCCGGGCAGCGTCAGCAGAAAAAGGGTTGCCAGCCAGGTGGCCGCCAAGATCAACCACCCCATGAGACTACGGGTGGCGGTATTGCGCCATAACCAGGACGAGCCGGGATAACTTTCAACCAATAGCATGGCAATCGACCAAAAGAGGCAGGCAACACCCAGCCAGGGCTGTAACACCTCCCGATCGGGTGACTGACCGAGCCCACAAATTAGCCAAAGTACACAAAGGAGCACCAGAAAAAGGGCCGTATATACCCCGCGCTGCCACACCTTGCTCCACCCCGCCAGGGAGGACCACTCCCACACCGCGGCAGCTGCCACGACACCAAAGAGTATGGCGAGAGCGATCAAGTCAAGGGTGGCCACCGCGGCCAAAAACAGGGCCGCCATGATGACTGCGGTGACAACGCGCTGACGCAGCACCCTCAAGATCTCCGGGGAAATTCCAAGGACTCGCTCAGGGCGCTGGAGATATCACGCACCCCGAAACGCCGTTCCCGGCCTCGAAAATCTTCCACAGCAGATGCAAGTGCAACGCCATCAAAATCCGGCCACAGCGAATCGCAGAAATAAAACTCCGTGTAGGCAAGTTGCCAGAGTAAAAAATTGGAGATGCGGGTATCACCGCCGGTGCGTATACAGAGGTCAGGGGGGGGCAGGTCCCCCAGGGCCAGGGATCGACCCACACGGACCTCATCGATAGCGTCCGGCTTCAGTTCGCCAGCCGCCACCTGCTCTGCAAGACGCCGAACTCCGTCAACCACGTCCCAACGTCCGCCATAATCGACGGCAAGAACCAGCGTGGCACCTGAGTTCCCGCGCGTTGCCTCTTCGGTTCGGGCCATCAATCGCTGTAGCCTGGGGCTGAAGCGATCACGCCGGCCCACAAAACGGAGGCGGATGTTATCCCGCTGTAATTTTTCGGCCTCGCGACGCAGGTAGTGACAGAGCAAAGCGACAAGTGCGCGCACTTCGCCCTCCGGACGTCCCCAGTTTTCACTACTGAAGGCAAACAGGGTCAGCACGTCAATTCCCTGCTGCTGGCAGGCTTCCAAAGTAGCCCGGACAGCTTCGACCCCTGCCCGATGGCCAGCAGGTGTGGGGAGGCCACGCTGGTTGGCCCATCGTCCATTTCCGTCCATGATGATCGCGACGTGCCTGGGCGCCGCCCGAAGATCAGTGTTATTGGGATGGAAGGGTTTGTTCACTTTCGTCCTGCCCCTGGATCGGTAAGGCCCATCAGATTTCCATTAGATCAGCTTCTTTCACAGTCAAGGCATCCTCCACCTTGGCCACAAAGCTGTCTGTCAATTTCTGGATCGTATCCTGAGCGCGCCGCTCATCATCCTCGGAAATCTCCTTGTCTTTGAGTAATTCCTTGAGCATTCCGTTCGCATCCCTGCGGGCATTGCGAATGGAAACACGGGCCGACTCCGCCTCAGCCTTTGCCTGTTTAATGAATCCACGACGAGTTTCTTCAGTCAGCATGGGCATGGGAATACGAATCACGTCGCCGGCGGTGGCGGGATTCAGCCCCAAATCCGACTTCATGATGGCTTTCTCCACCGCGGGGGTCATACTTTTGTCAAAAGCAGTCACCGCGAGGGTTCTGGCGTCCTCGACATTGATGTTGGCCAGCTGGTTTAACGGCGTATCTGCGCCATAGTATTCGATCCGTATACCATCCAGCAGGCTGGGATGGGCCCTCCCCGTACGAATCTTGTTAAAGTGATGGCCCAGCGCCTCAAGGGACTTCCCCATCCGCTCTTCAGCTTCTGCACGAATGTCATCAATCATGGCTTCGGTCCCCGTCTGTACACACCGCACGTCAAGAAAATTATCCTCTAGTTGATCAGGGTGCCTTCCGAGCCACCCCTGACAATGCTCAACAGAGCACCACGCTGTGCCATATCAAATACGCGCACTGGCAAATCATGGTCTCGGCACAAACAGATAGCGGTCAGGTCCATGACCTCCAACTTGCGATCAAGGACTTCGTCGAAGGTCAGCTGCTCGTACCGGACTGCGCTGGCATCCTTCATGGGATCTGCGCTGTAAACCCCATCGACCTTGGTGGCCTTGAGGACGAGATTGGCATTGATTTCAATACCGCGAAGGCAAGCCGCAGAATCCGTTGTAAAAAACGGATTGCCCGTGCCTGCGGTGAAAATCACCACGTCGCCATTGGACAGCGCCCTGATGGCTTTGCGTCTATCGTAGTGATCCACCACACCGCTCATGGGGATAGCTGACATCACCTGCGTCGCAATATTGGACCGCTCAAGCGCATCGCGCAGGGCGAGTGCATTCATGACAGTGGCCAGCATGCCCATATGGTCACCGGTAACACGATCCAGACCTGCGGCCTGGAGGGCCTTACCGCGAAAAAGATTACCGCCACCCACCACCAGACCGACCTGGACACCTATTCCAACGAGTTGTCCAACCTCCAGCGCGAGATGATCCAATACCTTGGGGTCGATACCGAACGCCTCATCCCCAGTGAGTGCCTCACCACTGAGTTTGAGCAGGATACGTTTGTATATCTTTTCACTGGCCACAGGCCGTCCCCTCTGCACAGTCTGGCGCTATCCTACCGGAGGGTGGAGTGCGCCGTCAGGTCGATAGTTCCCATGTTATCCGCTGTAAGCGACTTATGACCCAAAAAAGGGCCGCAGTTCGCCAAAAACCTCTGGCAAAGGGCTACCGAGGCCCTTGCCATCAGCCGTTTAACTGGGCGGCAACTTCGTCGGCAAAGTCCACCTTCTCAACCTCGATGCCTTCCCCCACCTCAAATCGAGCAAATGAGGCAATTTCAGCGCCTGCGGCCTTGACCAGCTTGCCGACGGTGATATCAGGGTCTTTCACGAAGGCCTGTTCCGTCAGGCTGTTTTCTGCGAGGTACTTCTTGATGCGACCACCAATCATTTTTTCAATGATTTCCTGTGGCTTGCCTGATTCCTGCGCCTGAGCGGTGAAAATATCACGCTCTTTATTGAGCAATTCCTCGGGCATGTCATCGGGTGATACGACCTGAGGATTGACCGCGGCTACGTGCATTGCCACATCCCGTGCCAGGTCCTGATCCCCTCCTCGAAGCTCCACAAGGACAGCAATGCGGTTGTTGCCGTGCACATAACCACCGACCACACCATTATCAGCTGTCACCAGCGATGCCCGTCGTACGCCAATGTTCTCACCTATTTTCTGGACCAGCGCCTCCCGAGACGCTTCAATAGGGCCCGATTTGATCGCTTCTAAATCGGCGGAACGCGCCTCATAGAGCGAATCAGCAACGGTACTGACAAAACCGAGGAAATTCTCATCCCGGGCCACAAAGTCGGTTTCACTGTTGACCTCGACGAGAACACCGAAACTGCCGTCCTCGGCGATACGCGTAGTCACAACCCCGTCAGCCGCAATCCGACCTGCTTTCTTGGCGGCCTTCATGCCACTGGACTTGCGCAAAGCCTCAATGGCTACCTCAATATCGTTTTCGGCTTCCTTGAGTGCTTTCTTACACTCGAGAAGGCCCAGCCCGGTGCGCTCTCGAAGCTCCTTCACCAGTAATGCAGACATACCTGTATCCTCAATTGGCACGATCGGTTCCGATAAAACCGACCTTCGATGAATAATGCGGGATAGGGCCGTAGCCCTGTTTGTGCAAAGGGCCGCGCGTTGCGCGGCCGCCGTATCAGCTCTCTGCCTGTGCCTCTGCCGACTCGCCCTCATCAGCGGGGGCCTCAACTTCGACAAACTCATCAGCAGCGGGAACCTCACCACGTTCGGCCTTGCCCGCCATTACTGCATCCGCAACCGCTTTCACATACAGCTTGATGGCGCGGATAGCGTCGTCATTGCCGGGTACAACGTAATCAACACCATCCGGATCACTGTTTGTATCCACAATGCCGATGACAGGAATGCCCAGCTTGTTGGCTTCCGTGATGGCAATACGCTCGTGATCTACGTCGATAACAAACAATGCATCGGGCAAACCACTCATTTCCTTGATACCACCCACAGAACGCTCGAGCTTTTCTTTGGCTCGCGTCCGCATGAGGGCTTCCTTTTTCGTCAGTTTCGCGAAGGTACCGTCAGCTTCCTGATCTTCAAGCTCACGCAGACGCTTAATCGATGAACGCACGGTTTTGTAATTGGTAAGCATGCCACCCAGCCAGCGATGGCTGACATAGGGCATGCCGCAGCGGTTGGCCTCTTCGGCAATCACCTTGCCGGCGGCCCGCTTGGTGCCTACAAACATGATGCTGTTTTTGTTGCTCGCGAGACGCTGTACGTGCTGCAGTGCCTCGTTAAAGGCAGGGACAGTGTGCTCGAGATTAATGATGTGGATCTTGTTACGCGCTCCAAAAATGAACTGGTCCATTTTTGGATTCCAGAAACGGGTCTGGTGCCCAAAGTGTGCGCCTGCCTGCAGCAGATCGCGCATGCTTACCTGTGCCATAGTCTTTGTCCTGATTTCGGGTTACGCCTCCGCAAGTCGCCCAAGGTCCAACCGAATTTCGGCACCCGGCCCGGGATTGATGACATGCGTGTGTCGGTCATTGCACTCGGGCATTTGCCCGGGTGTCGCCGGACGAATTCCGACGCGGGCGCGTTATACCACAAATCGCCATCACGGTGAAGTACGAGGGACATAAGGCGGCGCTTTGGTTACACTAGTGCACCCTGATTCCCTGAAGATATTGCACAGCATGCCCGTTACGCCAAAAACACCTGAAGAGCTCGCCGGTATGCGGGTGGCTGGCCGCTTGGCCGCTGAGGTTCTGGAAATGATCGAACCTCAAATCGAAGTCGGCATGACCACCGGCGAGATAGACCGTATCTGCCATGACTACATTGTCAACGTTCAGAAGGCAATACCGGCGCCACTCAATTACCATGGCTTCCCCAAATCCATCTGCACCTCAATCAACGATGTCATCTGCCACGGCATCCCGTCGGATAGCAAAAAGCTCCGAAACGGCGATATCGTTAACATTGACGTTACCGTCATCAAGGACGGCTGGCATGGAGACACCAGCATCATGGTGGGTGTTGGCGATGTGGCGCCGCACGCGCAGCGGCTCATGCACATAACCCAGGAATGCCTCTATAAAGCTCTGGCGATCGTCAGGCCGGGTACGACTCTCGGGGACATTGGTCACGTGATCCAGCAATACGCCGAGGAAAACTACTACTCCGTGGTCCGAGAATACTGCGGCCACGGGATTGGCCGTATTTTTCACGAGGAGCCACAGGTGCTGCATTACGGCACACCGGGTAAAGGCGAGGTATTGACTGAAGGCATGACCTTTACCATTGAGCCCATGATCAACGCAGGTAAGCGTCATACCAAACTGAATACCAAAGATGGTTGGACAGTGACGACCCGGGACGGACGCCTGTCCGCCCAGTGGGAGCACACCCTCGCCGTTACCGCTGACGGCTGCGAAGTATTCACCCGGCGGACCCCCGAAGTCCTCCCCTGCTGAGTCAGTATGCCGCAAGCCAACAGCAAACCCATCAATGACTCGGGTGATCCCGTGCGTGACTGCCAGCTCTTTCTGGCGACCGTCACCACGGATATAGCCGCCAAATTTCATCCCACGCAACCGGTCCAACCGCTGCTCGCAGAACGCTGCGCAGCGGTGGATACCGTCCTGGGCCACCTCTGGCGTCATCACCTGGGCGACCGCGAGGATTTATGTCTTGCCGCCGTGGGTGGCTATGGTCGAGGTGAACTGTATCCCTATTCAGACATCGACCTGCTGGTGCTTGGGGAGCAAGCGCCCGATGAAGCCACGGCCACAGGGCTGTCCGAGTTACTGCGTAATCTGTGGGATATGGGTCTGAAAGTGGGCTCCAGCGTTCGGACACTGGACGAATGCGGCTCACTTGCCAGCGATGACCTGACCATTTTTACCACGATGCTCGAGGCTCGCTGGCTAACGGGCGGGCGATCTCTCTTCGACCAACTGGAAGCCGTACTCAACCCCGAACGCATGTGGAACAGCAAACTGTTCTACCTGGCCAAACTCGACGAAACAGAAGCCAGGCACGATCATTTTGGCAACACCGAAAACAATCTTGAACCCCACGTGAAAAATGGCCCAGGCGGGTTACGGGACATCCAGGTCATCGGTTGGATTGCCAGGCGCCATTATGGTGTCGCCATTGAGGATCTCGACGAAGTTGATTTCCTGAACGGTGATGAGAAACGCATGCTGGAAGCCGGCCAGAATTTCATCGGCCAGGTGCGCTTTGCGCTGCACACGATCAACGAGAGAGGCGAGGATCGATTGCTGTTTGAGCAGCAGCAGAAACTCGCGCAGCTGTGGGAAATGGTCGATGGCGAAAAATTGGCCGTCGAGCAATTCATGCAGGTTTACTACCGATGGGCGCAGGCCCTTGCGCAGCTTCGGGAACTGGTCATGCAAGCCTTTGACCGGCAGATCCTTCATCCCGAGGCGGGGACAACATCCATCGCCGTCAATGAGGACTTTGAAGCCCGCGGGGGGCTTCTGTCTGCACGTCGGGACGACGTGTTCATCAAAGAGCCCGCCAACCTGCTCAGGGCCTTTGTCATCCTCGCCAACAGCCCGGAAATAAGCGGAATGGCGCCGGGCACCTGGCGTCTTCTTCGTGCATCCCATGAGAGGATTGACCCTCAGTTTCGTGCTGATCCCGTCAATCAGGCGCTGTTCATGGAACTGATTCGCTCCCCCCATGGCGTGACGCTGCAGCTTCGTCGCATGGCCCGTCACGGGCTACTGGGGAAATACCTCCCTGAATTTGGCCGCATCGTCGGCCAAATGCAGTTCGATCTGTTCCATGCCTACACCGTGGAGGCCCATACCCTCGAGGTGCTGGCCAATACGCGGCGCTTCATGCGTGCCGACTACACCGATAAGTTCCCGGTTTCCACTCGAATCGCCCAGCGACTCCGGGCGCCGGAATTACTCTACATTGCCGCCCTTTACCATGACATCGGCAAAGGACGGGGGGGCGACCACTCTGAGCTGGGTGCAGTTGATGCACAGGGATTCTGTGAACGACACGGACTGAATCGGCAAGATACGGAACTCGTGGTTTGGCTGGTCAGGAATCACCTGCTGATGAGTTCATTTTCACAGCGTAAAGACATTTCGGATCCCGACGAAATACAGCGATTTGCTGCCCATGTCGCGACGCAGGAAAGACTGGATTACCTGTACACCCTTACCGTGGCGGATATTCACGGTACCAACCCAGAACTATGGAATGCGTGGCGCAGCACGTTGCTACGCCAGACCTACACCGAAACCCGTCGCGCGTTGTCCCGTGGCCTGGAGAATCCAGTGGACCGACAGAGCGTAGTCGATACGACACGCGCCGCCGCGGCCGAGTTGCTGGAATACCGAGGGTTTACCTCAGCGGATATAGCGCCGGTGTGGGCACGGCGAGGTGATGATTATTTTCTTCGCGAACGACCCGATGATATCGCCTGGCACACTGAAGCGATCGCTGACCACAGCGATCTAAACACACCGCTGGTGCTGGTGCGGCAGAGCACTGACTCCACGGTAGCCAATGCCACGCAAATCTTTGTCCACGCTCCCGACCAGCCCGACCTCTTCGCGCGGGTTTGTGCCGAACTCGAGTTTTTGGACCTGAGCGTCAATGATGCCCGGGTTTATCTGGGCAGTGATGGCGCCACATTGGATACCTTTTATGTACTGCAGGCCGATGGCAATCCGGTGCCCGGTGACAGCCATACGCTCAATGGTATCAGCGAGGTTCTTACCGAGGCGCTGACCAACAGAAAAATCAGGTCCGTGACGCGGCGCACACCCAGGCGGCAAAAGTCTTTCGTTGTTCCCACAGAGACCTCCGTCCATCAGGATGAACGCAGGGGCTGGACGGTACTCGAAATCGCCACACCTGACCGTCCGGGACTGCTGGCCAATCTTGGGGAGGTATTCGTGGCCCACGACGTCGCGCTTCAAGCTGCAAAAATACAGACGCTGGGGGAGCGAGTGGAAGATGTGTTTTTTATCACCTCCCGCGACGGAAAAAGCATCACTGACCCGCAGCGGCTCAGCCAGCTTGAGACTGCCATCAAACGCTCACTGGACACAGGGTTGCAGGGGGATGCATGAATCCCGGGCTTGAAACACTGCAGCCCTACCCATTTCAACGGCTGGCGGCGCTCTTTGATGGTATTGAATCGGCGAACTTGCCGGCGATTGCAATGACCGTTGGTGAGCCGCAGCATGCGCCCCCC
>JAKMEU010000310.1 GCA_022425845.1 Luminiphilus sp.
ACGTGAGGGTGTCTCGCCATGAAGTCTGTCTTTATTACGGGCGCCGCCAGGGGCATTGGCCTCGCGATTGCCCGACAGTTTGCCAGTAAAGGATGGCTGGTCGGCCTGTATGATAAAAGCGAAGAGGAGGTCTCCCAGCTGGTGGCTGACCCGCCGTTTCAGCGTAACGCCGTTTCAGGTTTTATCGATGTGACGGATCGGGGTTCGGTTGCCGCCGCACTCTCGAATTTTACTGAAACCTCTGGCGGCCGGCTCGATGTTCTGATCAACAACGCGGGCGTGGTTTCCGTTGGTGATTTTGCGGGCGCCGCGCCAGAGCATGTGGAGAATGTCATTGCAGTCAATGTCCAGGGGTTGACCACGGTATCGCAATTGGCCTTCCCTTATTTGCGTGATACGGGGGATGCCATGGTGATCAACCTGTGTTCGGCGAGTAGCATCCACGGCGTTCCCTGGTTGAGTGTTTACAGTGCCAGTAAATTTTATGTGGATGGCTTTACCCAGGCGTTGGATATTGAGTGGGCCGAGCACGATATTCATGTGACCTGTCTCAAGCCACCGGCCATTAACACCGCTATGGGCCATCAGCTGGAGCCACGCCACACCGCCAAAATGCCGATTGATATGGAGCCAGAGCAGGTGGCGGAGGCCGCTTTTTCCGCGGTGATACACCGTCGTCCGCATCACTTGCTGGGTCACGGGGTCAGGATTTGGTCTGCTCTGGATGGATTACTGCCCGCTCGCTGGGCCAGGCGGCTGACCGCTTATTTGGTAGGTGCCTGAAATATGTATGGACCAAACGTCGGGAGAACTTGAGTGCGCAAGCTAATGAAATTTGGCCACACTGTAGGTGCCATTGGCCTTTTGGGTACGATGCTTTCTTTGCTGGTGGTGCTGGCCGCGTTGCCGCAACCCGCAGACGATATTCACAGTTACGCGGTGTTGACCGAGCTGGTGGATCGACTCGCACGGTGGCTGCTCTTACCCTCCCTGACCGTCACGCTGGTATCGGGCCTGCTGGCCATGGCTTTGGGCACATCCTTTCACGGTGCGGGTTGGGCCTGGCTAAAGCTCGCGACCGGCGTGCTGATGTTTGAAGGGACCTTGCTGACGGTTCAAGGCCCGTTGCAAGGTGAAGCGGAACTGGCCCGTCAGTATCTTGCTGGATCGATAACTATTGATGCGCTGGCCAGCAGTTTCTGGGCGGTCCGCAATTCAATTTTTATATTGGGTGGGGTAGCCGTTTTCAACGTGGCCATAGGGGTCTGGCGACCGCGTTTTTCCGGTCGCGGGGGTGAGTCATCCGAGGTCACGGAAGAGCATGGCTAGACGCTCTCCGCGGCTCAGGGCCTTGAGGAAGGCGCGGGGCTCTTCATCGGAATCAAAAAAGTTGGAATACCCCCGGAGCATGGAGACGTCGATTCCATCGAGATCGATAAACCCCATGCGCCAATCGCTGAATTCCCGCGCTTGCAGCGGCTCATCGAATAACACCTCCACCCCTTCGTGACGAACATCCAGGGTTATCTGTGCAAAGGTTTCATCGACCTTGCCGCGGTTGCCTTCGATGACCTGAAAAAATGACTGGTTCTTGTGCAGGAGTATTCCCGTAATGTTGCGCTCCTCGTTACTTTGCCGTGCCTCCTGCAAAAGGCCAATGAGGTCCGCAGCCGTCATATTGCGTGTTTGGGTGCTGACATAGGCAAGATGAACCAACTCATCCTGGGGAGCGTTGAAATCATCGCTGTTGCTGGCACTGGGTCGGACGTTGTCGCTGCACATGGGTGGAGCCTCCATCGGTGTTGGATAAGGCAGCAGCCCGGGACGGCTGCATGCCAACGGTCTTCCCCCAACCCGACTATGGGCAGCAATTTCCCCTTGAAGACACTACGCAAGTAAAATAACCTAGACAAGTACTTTGTCATTAAATAATGACATTTCGAGCAGGTTGTGCTGTTGTTACGCCTGCGAGGCCGGTCGCCGGTTTAAAAGGAGCTCCCATGACTCAGGCAGCAACGGTTAATGATTCCACCCAGCAGGCGCTGGAAAACAAGCTTTTAGCGCCGAGGTTCTACAGGACGGATTACAAGGCGCTCAACACGCTTGACGTATCCCCGGTCCGCGAGGAGTGGAATGTCATGATGGACAGCTTCGCCGAGGATAAAAACCGGGCCCATTTCAAGCAGAGCATAGAATTTGATCCCAAGTCCCTGGATGTAGACCCCGAGCTAAAGAGTGATTTCCTGGATCTGCTGGTCAGTTCGATAACCGCAGAGTATTCGGGCTGCGTGTTGTATCAGGAGATCGAGAAGAATGTCGAAAACGAGGACATATCCAAGTTGATGCGCTATATGGCCCGGGATGAATCTCGGCATGCCGGGTTTATTAACCGCGCGTTAAAGCAACTGGGTGTGGCGGTTGACCTCAGCGTTCTCAAGCAAGCTAAGGAATATCACTACTTCCGTCCCAAGTTTATTTACTACGCGACCTATCTGTCAGAGAAGATCGGTTATGCCCGCTACATAACCATCTATCGCCATCTGCAACGCCATCCGGAAAATCAGTTCCACCCCATCTTTAACTGGTTCGAGCGATGGTGTAACGACGAGTTTGCTCATGGGGAAGCCTTTGCTTTGTTGATGCGTGCCAACCCCAAGCTGTTGCGCGGCCACAATAAGCTCTGGATACGATTTTTCCTGCTTGCCGTTTATTCGACCATGTATGTCCGTGACCACTCGCGGCCAAAGCTCTATCAGGCCTTTGGCATGGACCCGACTGAGTTTGACTATCGCGTCTTCGAGATAACGTCGGAAATATCAAAACAGGTATTCCCCATGACCCTGGATACCGACAACCCCAAATTCCGCGCAGGAATGGAGCGACTGCTGGAGCTCAGCAAAAGGGCGGAGCAGCTGCAAGCCCGCGGTGGTCTTTTCAATCAGGTTCGCCGGCTTGGGGTCATGGCCCAATCGGGGATCACCTTTGCACGGCTGTATTTCCTGCCCACGATACCCAACGCACTGCCCGAGCAGGTGTGTATGTCGCCTGCCTGGTAGGGCTTGCTCCAGGCTGCCTGCTGGGCTCCCGGTCCGGCTAAGCGTTATTTTTGCCGCCGGGGTGCGCCGCCTTCTTATGCCGTGGGGGCACCAAGGGCAACTACTCAGAGTTTTTTTCCGTCTGCCTATAACGGCGCGCCAGGTCAGCCAAATGGGCCAGCAGTGAGACGCCAAGACAAGCCGCCAATGCGTACCAGGGGGCAGCCACCAGCGCCAGTTTGATGGCGACCATCAGCGCAGCACCCGATATGAGGTTGGGAAACAGGTCGCCTGGACTGGGGCGATCAGGGTTCCTGCGGTGCAAAAAAACAATAAGACCGGCTTCAGCGACGATCAGGGCGACAATCAGGTCAATCAGTTGGCCTGACATCAGTAATTGCGCCATCGTTTAGGAGGCCCTTGTTAACCCTATCAGTTGGCCGATGTCTTTGAGCGCGACTCTCAGGTGCGCCGTTTTACGCCGCTTTACCAGCTGCTTTTGCGTGTAGGCCTG
>JAKMEU010000334.1 GCA_022425845.1 Luminiphilus sp.
ATGGCAAACCGCTCTGCCAGATTCTCCGCCGTTTCGGGCATGGAGTCGGTACCCCAATGCTGCCGGAATTTCGGGTTAATAAAGCGCCAACCGATGGTCGTATCGTAAGTTTGAATATTCCGATCAAAGGCAACACCCGCTTTGGCGGTGACAAAAGGCGCTCGACTCATCGACTCAACGCCACCGGCAAAGGCGATATTGATTTCGCCACTTTTAATGGCTCTTGCTGCAGAACCCACAGCATCGAGACCCGACCCACATAATCGGTTTAGGGTCACCGCGGGCACCTGTACTGGCAAACCCGCCAACAACGCACTCATGCGAGCGACATTGCGGTTGTCTTCACCGGCCTGATTGGCACAGCCGAACCACAGGTCATCCACCGCTGACCAGTCCATCTGGGGGTGGCGTGCCATCAACGCGGCAATCGGTACGGCACCGAGATCATCCGCCCGCACGGAAGACAGACTGCCGGCGTAGCGGCCAATGGGCGTCCTCACTGCATCACAGATAAACGCATCAGGCATGGGTTGCATCCTCAACCAGCGGGCCGCCTACCGTCACTGAGTTGCCACGGAATCTCGCAACACAGTGACCCGACGCATCATTCACTGCCACATCGTAAAGGCCCGATCGCTCGCCCTGATGGACAACTGACGCGCTGGCGATCAGTCGTTCGTCAAGGCGAGCCGGCCGAATAAAGTCGATCCGGGCACCGGCGGCAACCGTGACCAGGTTCCGGCTATTGCAGGCATAGGCAAAAGCACTGTCGGCCAGGGTGAAGATATAGCCGCCATGGCATATACCGTGACCATTGACCATGGATTCCTGCACGGTCATTGCCATCTCAGACACACCGACTCCGATCGACAGCAGTTCCATACCGAGTGCCTGACAGGCCCTGTCGGCCTGCCACATTGCGGCGGCGGCGGCCTCGGCCGTCTCAACTGACCCGTCCACACTCACCGTCCTGTGTACTCCGGCTTTCGCTTCTCCAGAAACGCCTTTACGCCTTCCGCGTAATCGTCGGTAAAGCCTGCTGCCCGCATTAACTCCTTCTCCAGTTCCAACTGCTGCTCCAGATTGTGGGTCATGGAAGCTGCAAAGGCCTGCTTGGTGAAGGCAAAGCCTTTCGTGGGTTGGGTCGCCAGGTGGGCTGCCAGCGACATCACCGTTTCCATCAAGGCATCGTCGTCAACCACTTCCCAGATCAAGCCCCATTCCCTGGCCTGTTCCGCCGAAATTTTGGGCATCAGCATCGCCATGCCCTTGGCGCGCGCCATGCCCACAAGCCGGGGCAGGTGCCAGGTGCCACCTGAATCCGGTATCAATCCCAGCATGGCGAAGGACTCGACAAACTTGGCAGATCGGGCAGCAAAGACCAGATCGCAGGCCAGCGCTATGTTGGCTCCCGCACCCGCTGCAACGCCATTTACCGCACAGATCACCGGTTTCTCCATCGTGGTAATTCGCCGGATCAGAGGGTTGTAGAAGCGCTCAACCGAATCCCCGAGGTCGACCCGCTCACCGGGCGCCACGTTGCGATCATTCAGGTCCTGCCCGGCACAAAAGCCACGCCCGGCACCGGTGATTACGACAGCACGGATTGCCGCATCCTCTGCCGCCTGCCCCAGCACCTCCGCCACTTCTTCGTGCATGGCCGCCGTAAAACTATTGAGGCTGTCGGGGCGATTGAGCGTCAGGCAGGCCACGCCTCCATCGACCGAATACAGAATGGATTCATAGGCCATGACTCAGGCCTCCCGCCGCTCGACCAGGGTCAGTATGTCGTACACCGCCACGGGACCACCGTCCTGATTGGTCACTTCAACCGCCCACACCACCACGCCATTGGGTTTTTCATCGCCACGGGGTGCTTTCTTGATTTTGCGCTTGACCGTTAACTTGCACTGTATCGTCGTACCCGCGGGAACAGGCTCAACGAACCGCAGGTTCTCCAGCCCGTAGTTGGCGATTACAGGGCCGGGTGCCGGGTGCACAAACATGCCCGCCGCTGCTGAAATCACGAAATAACCATGTGCCACCCGCTGACCGAAAAAGGAATCCCTGGCGGCTATCTCATCGAAATGGGCGTAAAAATGGTCGCCACTCACGCAGCCAAAGTTAACGATATCCGCCTCGGTTACCGTGCGCCGGTGGGTCACCAGTGTTTCGCCGATTTTTAAATCTTCAAAGTGCTTCATGAACGGGTGCACTGCATCAACTGTTTCCACGGCACCAGGATGATACTCATTGGTAATGGCCATCAGGGTCGTTGGCGAACCCTGTAGGGCCGTGCGCTGCATGTAGTGCCTTATCGCACGGGCACCCCCAAGTTCCTCGCCACCACCGGCGCGCCCGGGACCGCCATGAATCAGATTGGCCAGGGGCGAACCGTGACCCGTGGATTCGCCCGCACAGTCCCGATTGATCACCAACATACGCCCGTGCCATGGCGCGCAGCCCAGAATCAGGGCTCGGGCCTCGTCGTCATCATGGGTGAAAACCGACCCCACCAGAGAGCCTTTCCCCCGACGGGCAAGCGCCACCGCATCGGCAGTCGTCGTATAGGGCATGATGGTCGCTACCGGACCAAACGCCTCAACAGAATGTACTTTCTCCGCTGCGAGCGGCTCATCACAACGCAGTAATGTGGCGGGCAAGAACGCCCCCGAGTTGGCCTCAAGCCCCTTCAATAGCATCTCCGACTCACCGCCGATGACAATCTCCGCCTCGGTATTGAGCTCGGCAATTCGCGCGCGCACATCTTCAGCCTGGGCAACGCTGACCAGCGCACCCAATCGAACATCCTCCAGAGCGGGATCTCCGGGCGTTGCCTTCTCAAGCCGCTCTCGCAGGGCGTCGACAACGGCGTCCATTAACTCCGCAGGCACCATCACCCGTCGTATCGCCGTGCACTTCTGACCCGCCTTCGACGTCATCTCTCGGGCGACTTCCTTAACAAACAGCGCAAACTCATCGTCGGCCACCTTGACCGACTGCCCAAGAATGGCGCAATTCAACGAATCCGCTTCCATGTTGAATGGCACGCTATTGGCCACCAGATTGGGGTGGTTGCGTAGCGACTGCCCCGTGGCTGCCGACCCGGTAAACGTCACGACGTCCTGCTCGTTCAGATGATCAAGCAAATCACCGGTACTTCCGCAGATCAACTGAATGGCCCCTTCGGGCAGCGCACCCAGTTTGATCATCTCGCTGACAACCGCATGGGTGATGTAAGCCGTCGGCGTCGCGGGTTTGATAATCACCGGCATACCCGCCGCTATTGTTGGCGCCAGCTTTTCCAGCATGCCCCAAACCGGAAAATTGTAGGCATTGATGTGTACCGCAACCCCGGCCTTCGGTGTCAGGATGTGGCGTCCCACGAAACTTCCGTTTCGGGACAACCGTTCCATGTCGCCTTCCACCATCACCACATCATTGGGAAATTCCCGGGTGACGAGACTGGCGTAGCTGAATACGGTCCCTATGCCGCCTTCGATATCTGGCCAGGCATCGGCTCGCGTTGTCCCTGACTTAAAAGACAGGGTGTAGAAATCTTCCTTAAGCGCCATCAGGTGTTTGGCCGTGGCCTTTAAACCGGCGGCGCGCTCATGGAACGTGAGTGCACGCAGAGCGGGGCCTCCGACCTCGCGGGCATAGGCTACAGCCCCGGCCATATCGGCTCCATCACTGCTGACCTCGCAAACGGCATCTCCGCGCACCGCGTCACACACGACCCTCCCGGGCGCACTACTCTCGAACCATTGTCCTGCGATGTAGCTGCTGAGCTTCACAAGCGTGCTCCTCTACTGGGCAAAAGATGCGCTCGATATGATACACAAAATTCAATAAAACAAAAGTTAATGTAATATTTTATAGGGAAGACTTGAAGGTTGATTGGTAATGGGCAAAGCTGCGCGCATGGGTCTGAATTCCAACAAAACAACAAACAAGGAACACCGCCGTGAAAGTCAGCAGATACCTAACTCTCCCAGCTCACCGCTGCATTGTCCTGCCTCTGGCGTTGCCGCTGCTGATGGCTTGTAACCCCACCCCCTCCGGAGGGGAGAACGCTACGGGTACGCCACTGCCGGAAATCATCCACTCCGGGCAACTGCACCAAACCCCCGGCCGAAACAACAGCTCACCCCGTGGCGCATTCATCACGGAAAAACGGCTGGAGCCCACAGGGGACGGTCCACTCAATGGCCTGACTTTGGGCATAAAAGACAACATCCACGTCGCCACCATGCCCAACACTGCGGGCACCGCAGCATTGGACGGTTTCATACCTGAACGCGATGCCACGTTGGTACAGCGCCTCCGTGGGGCGGGTGCCGTGATCGCGGGTAAAAACAACCTGCATGAATTGGCTTACGGCATCACCAGCGCCAATGCCGCCTACGGTACCGTCAGGAACGCTGTGGATCCCGAACTAATAGCCGGGGGGAGTAGTGGCGGCACCGCGGTCGCTATCGCCCTCGGGCTGGTGGACGCGGGCATTGGCACAGATACCGGAGGCTCAGTCCGCATACCTGCGGCGCTTAATGGCATCGTGGGCTTCCGGCCCAGCACCGGGCGTTATCCCAATGATGGCATGACCTTGATTTCTTCAACCCGTGATACCGCCGGGCCCATGGCCACTGCAGTCGCGGACGTAGCCCTGCTCGACTCTGTTTTGGCCGACCAACCGCCGTCGGATCTGGCAAAAGTCAGCCTGAAGGGGCTGCGCCTCGGCGTGCCGCGGGATTATTTTTACAGCGGCTTGAGTCCCCATGTTGCCGACGCCATGGCAATGACACTCAGGGCACTTTCAGTGGCTGGAGTAGAACTGGTTGAAGCCAACATTGAGGATTTGGGTGCCCTGAATGCAGCCACTGGATTTCCCATTGTGCTGTACGAAACGCAACAACTACTGCCCGACTATCTGGCTCAGCATCGGCCCGGATTGGAAATCAGCGAGTTCGTAGACTCGATCATGAGTCCTGACGTCCGGGCCGTGGTGGGTGACGCTTTATCGGGGGCTATCGACCAACCCACTTACGACGCCGCCATCAACGAGCATAGGCCCCAGCTCCAAGCGGCCTACCGCGACTATTTCACAGGTCATAACGTGGCAGCGATCATCTTCCCAACGACTCCCGTGGAAGCACGGCCTATTGCCACCAGCCTGGAGAAAGTAATCCTGGCAGGACAGCCGGCCCCCACCTTCCCCACCTACATTCGCAACACTGATCCCGGTTCCAACGCCGGCATACCGGGCATCAGCCTACCTGCCCTCGTGCAGCCGGGCGGCCTGCCGGTGGGCCTTGAGTTGGATGGACCCGCAGGCAGTGATCGGCAGTTGCTGGCCATCGCGGCGGCAGTCGAAGCCTACCTTGCAGGTGTCACTACAGGTGTGGAGTGACCATCGACTATCATTTTGATGGCTACCGTCCCGGCGATCCCCGGGACCTCTCATCGCAGTCGGGTCGCGCTCCCTCAGATGAGCTGCCCGCCACTGCTGACATCGTTATTGTGGGTTGCGGACCTGCTGGCCTGACCCTGGCGGCCCAGCTGGCACAGTTTCCAGAATTGCACACCGTGATCATCGACCAGAAACACGGCCCGCTCAAAGTCGGACAGGCGGATGGTATCTCGGGTCGCTCGCTGGAGATCTTCGAGGCCTTTGGATTCAGCAACCGGGTGATGGAAGAGGCCTACCAACTCCGTGCCATCAGCTTCTGGCGCCATGACGCCACTGAACCCGAGCGGATTGCCCGCACCGATAAAAAAGAGGACGGGCGCGGACGCTTTTCCCATTTTCCCCATGTGGTGCTCAACCAGGCCAGGGTGCATGACTTCCTGCTCGAGACCATGTCCAAGGGACCTGCCGGAATCAGCCCCCACTATGGGTTGAGCTTTCAGTCCATGGAACTCGACACGAAACTCGCGGGGAAGCAGCCGCGCCGCGTAACGGTTCATCTCGAGGGCGACGGGGAAAGCGGGGGCATACGGAAGACCATTAACACCCGCTACCTGGTTGGCTGTGACGGCGCCCGCAGTGCGGTGCGGCAGGCCATGGGGATTAAATTGGAGGGCGACTCACGCAGCAGGCTCTGGGGGGTGATGGACTTACTCCTGGTCACTGACTTTCCTGATATCCGCGTAAAGACCGTGGTGGAATCCGCTCGCGAGGGAACGCTCATGATCATCCCACGTGAGGGGGGACACCTCGTGCGTTTCTACGTCGAGCTGGGTGAATTGGCACCGAATGAGCGCATCAAGGACCGC
>JAKMEU010000348.1 GCA_022425845.1 Luminiphilus sp.
TCATTGGCCAGCGCCTCCTCCGGCGTGACCACGAACACCGGCGTATCGTTGCCCGCAGAGGCCAGTCGTTCACGCTGGACGGCGGTCATCACCTGCTCGGGATTGGTGAGGATACCCGTGGCGGACACAATGTGGTTATCGGGGACGGTCAGTGCCAACTCGTAGTCGCCAAACTCCAGGGTAAATTCGCCGCGACCCAAGAATGCCTTGTTCTCCCAGCCGCCATAATCGGTGTACGCGGCAAGCCTTGGAAACCACTGGGCGAGGAAAAACAGCTGGGTATCAGTTTCCTCAAAATACTCGTAGCCGCCGCGACTGCCCACGGCCACCTCCTCAAGCACGTTGAATTTCCAGTCCACCGTAAACGTCACGGCCTCGCCGGGTGATAACGGCTGCTCCAAATCAAGCCGCGCCATCGTGTCGACAATTGTGGCTTTGATCGGCTCGCCGCTCTCCGTGCGAAACAACAGGCCCTCATAGCCATATGCAGTGTCCGCATAGGACTGCTGCTCCCGCAGAGTGCCGTAACTGACCTGATCCTCGCTGACGGTCCTCGAACGCTGATCGAGTGAGTCCTTGCGAAAGCGGTTCTGGTCCAGCTGAAGCCACAGATATCGCAGCGTGTCAGGGCTGTTGTTGGTGTAACTGATGTCAGCGCTGGCCTCCCCCCGACGGGCCGCGGCGTCCAGGCGCGCGGTGATGCGGTAATCGGCGCGCTGCTGCCAATAATCAGTACCCGGGGCACCCGAGGCGGTTCGGTAGACGTTGGGATCTGGCAGCTCCTGACCGAGCTGTGCGAATGCAGTGCGCCCGCTGCCCACCCGATCCGTAGCGTCGTCGGCAACCGTTGAAAGAGAACACAACACGGTTGCGAGTATGAGTAAGTAAAGCGGCTTAGATCGGCTCATCGAATGAAACGCTCCAGAATAAATACTGATGACTGTTCTACGCACAAAACGCGTTTTGGATACCGAGAAACGATAACCAGTTGATGTTTTGTTGCGCCACCTGCGAATTGGCTACAACTCGTTTTCCAGTGGCAGGACGCGCATTATGCGCCAGAGGAAACGATCCCACCAACTGCTGCCCGGATCCTTAAATACCTGAATCCACTCACCTTCCGAGCGACCGGACCAGACCAGTGCCTCCGAGTCATCCAGCGACAGCTGCCACGCCGCGTCAGCAGAAAAGTCCCGATCCATTTCCCGCAGCACTTCAGCGGCGAAGTCGGGATCTTCGACCACAAGGGCAATCTCTGAGTTCCAGACCCGAGAGCGAGGATCCATGTTGTAAGACCCGATGACCGAAATTCGCTCATCAATCACCATGGCCTTGGTATGTAAGCCCGCGTGTGCGTCCTCACCCGTCCTGTCGAGATAGGCCGCCAGCGCCCCGCTACCCTGTACTTCGTAAAGCTCGACACCGGCTGCCAGCAATTTCTTTCTGTAGGGGGCGTAGTAGGCGTGGACAGAGTTGTGGTTGGTAGACTCGGCTGAATTCGTGAGGATACGGATCGTGACACCGTCAGCGCTGAAGCTTTGCAGGTTTCCAAGGGTGGGGCCGTTGGGGATCAGATAGGCAGTCTGGATCACCACAGACGCTTCGGGTCGGGCCTCCGGGTCCTGTGAAAACGTTGTGAATGCAGAATCGGGATAGTCGTTGCCCCGATCAGGGCGATCCACGATGATCCTCGCATCGGTCCAATGTAAGTCCTGGGTCAGTGACTCCAGCCAGCGCTGGGTGACCTGCCGGTTATCCTCACCACGCTCCCCCACAGGGCGAATGCGCTCGCGAGCGTCAGCCAACTGCGCTAACTGCGTTGGATCGGCTATATCGGTCACCCCCTTTCCCAGCGCCGATACGGGAATCGAGAGGCCAGCGTTCCAGAAAAGATCGAAGGCCGACCCTGCCTCAGCAGCCACCGGGCCCACCGCTATGGCATCCATGTCCTGAAAATTAAAGCTGGGATTGCGCCCAAAATACTCATCACCAATATTCCGCCCACCCATCACGGCCGCCACACCGTCCACCAGAAAAATCTTGTTGTGCATGCGGTAGTTCAGGGTGGACTTATTCAGCGCATAGTTACCGGTCTTTGCCGCGCCACGGTTGCCCATCGGGTTGAACAACCGAACCTCGACATTGGGATGGGCATCGAGGGTTTGGTAGGCAGAATCTCGCCCCGAGTGATAAATATCATCGAGGAGGATGCGAACCCGTACACCGCGATCGGCCGCCAGCAATACCTCGTGGGTCAAGGCCATGCCGCTGTCATCCCCCTGCCAGAGATAGTACTGCAGATCCAGCGAAACCCCCGCCAGCGCAGCGAGATGCAGACGGCTTTGTAGCGCATCGTCAGGATCAGCCAGCAGGCTCACACCCGAGCCGGCATGCTGCCCTACCAACGCGGCTAAGGGCGTACCAACACTCCCCCCATCATCGAAGTAGCTGGCAGGCTTGTCTGCCATCTGGGGCGCTGCGGCACAACCCGCAAGCAGAATCGTGAACAGCAGGACCAGGCACCTTTTTGTGAGTGCCGTTCGCCTGTCACGCTGGACACTTACAGCTTGCACGACGAGAACTCGCCCTCGAGATAATGATCGAGCGTTTGATGGAAGTGCCGGATTCTGCATTCCTGATACTCCGCCGTTATCACCTTCCCACAGTGGGAGGCGATCAGGCCGCGCTGGACCTCAGGCAAATTGTTCGCGTCCTGGTCAAATATGGCCGCCAAACCTCCCAGACATGATACCTCGGCAAAGCCGTCATCAAAATCGAGACAGACTGTGCTGGCATCGGGTGGTCTGGGGGTACTTTCAGGGAAACTGTCCAGAAAATATAAATCCATCACACAGGTATTGGGGTTTCAGTCAATCGGCCGATAACGATAGGTGATTTGGCTTTGAAAGCCACCCCATGGCGCAAAATTTGGAAACAGCAGATACAGAATTGAATCCATCAATTCAGATTGGGTCGCTCCCTCCAGCAGGGTCTCGGGCAATACGCCCGACAGTGCATCACGTCTGAGGGCCGCAATGGCCTGCCGCGATGTCAAGTTCTCTGCAGATTGCCCGCTTAGGGCACAGGTCAAAATTCGGTTCTCGCGGTGATCGGCCTGCTGTTTTGGCGTTAGCGATTCGAGATCATGGTGCAGGGAACAATCATCCCCTGCCATTGCATAGAGAACTCGACCATCCTGCTCAGGTACAAAGGACCCCACCTTCATATAACGTGCTTACCTTTGGCTTTGTCTGCATTAAAACTGTGCCAGACGGGTAGGACCCCTGTCGACATTCAAGGCGCGACACCTGCCCTTGCCCTTGTTGTGGGCCCCTGTCAGCCAGAAGCCCGCAGGGGCATGCTCTTGGCGGGGCCACGCGCCGGCACGAGCGGGTTTAGCCTTCGGGCCACAGTCATTGGCCACTCTCCCTAATCGGAAGTCGCCGCGAAGTTTTGCAAGGCTTGGCCAGACAGGCGGTAACCCACCCACTCCGACTGCGGAAGCGCTCCAAATGATTCATAAAAATCAATGGAGGGCTTATTCCAATCCAGTACATTCCATTCGAAGCGGCCACAATCCTGTGCAACGGCTACCCGGGCAAGGTGCTGAAGCAGCGCCTTGCCCGCACCATGGCCCCGGTGTTCTGGCGTCACATAAAGATCCTCGAGAAAGAGGCCATGGCGACCCACCCACGTGGAAAAATTAAAAAAGTACAGTACGAAGCCGATAGGCTCCCCCCGGAGACGACAGATATCAGCCCACACCCTGGGATTGCTGTCGAACAGTGCCCGTTTGAGATCGTCTTCGGTGGCAACCACCTCATCAAGAGCATGCTCATACTCCGCCAGTTCCCGAATAAAGCGCATGATGTGCCCGGTATCTTCGATACCCGCCGGCGCGATTTCAAATGCATTGTGGGTCATGGGCTTTTTCCTTCTTCACTGATCATGGCTTGTGACTGGGCGGCGTCGCCGCGCATTCTAGCCCGGCCGCGCAATCTTATGCGTGGTCTGAATAGTGAAAGCCGTTGTCGATTATCGATCGATGATAGATTGCGTGTTCCCACTGCATTCAGGCATCAACTCCATGGCCTCCGAACAATCCTGCCACGAACTCGTGGCCAATCTTGCTCCCAATCTGGACCCCCACCCCTGGGTCTTCACGCAATTGGGCACTGAAATCGAGCCGAGTTTTGCCGACAAGGGAATTTTCGCGCTGATTCGTGAGGACGAGGGCCTGACAGCCATACAAAGGGCCAGCTCCGCAGTAGCCGATGATCCGCCTCTGTTTGCACGGATCACGTTACAGGTGTACTCGGATCTAGAGGCCGTGGGACTGACGGCTGCCATCAGTCGGGCCCTCACCGATCGCGGAATCTGCGCCAATGTGGTCGCAGGATTTCATCATGACCACGTTTTTGTGCCCTTTCGTCGAGGCGAGGAGGCGCTGCAATGCCTTGCGGATCTCGCCACAGCGGCAGACGCCCTGTGATGACCTTCAACAGCGACCCGCCCCCCCCTGGATGGGACGCCGTGTTTTCAGCGCATGTTTAGGGTGTATCGACGGACTGGGCCTGCTCATCACGCAAGCGAGCGTAGTGGGCCTTTATATCCTCGAGACTACGGTGCTGCCGTTCGCGCACCGAAGGGGTCAGAAAGGACTCCAGCTTGGTCTGCAGCTTCAGGGTATTGTACTCCCCCGCAATGAGGGTTATCCCCTCGATCACCAGCCGTTTAATCAACAGTTCATCCTGTGTCTTGGCGTAGATATTTTCAGCGAGCGGCGTCAGGAAAAAGTTGGCCAGGACAATGCCATACAGCGTCGATGTGAGTGCGACCGGAATCGTCTGGAGGATGACGCCGGTATCACCAATTCCCGCCAACATGCCGATCAGGCCGATAACACTACCGGTCACGCCAAAGGCGGGGGCCAACCGTGCCATGTGGCGAAAAACCCGCTCCTGCTTGTTACGGCGCTGCTGAAAGAAGAAGGTTTCGGTGTAAAGCGAATCACGAACATCCTCAACCTTGAACCCATCAACGATCATGGTCAGCGCGCGCCTCAGAAACAGAACGCTGGTCCCCTCCTCGAATTTCTCCAGCGCAAGCAGCCCATCAAGTCGCGACCGGAGCGACAGATCAAGCAGGGCATCGACTATTTCTTTCTCTCCCACCGGAGCCGTTCGATAACTGTTCACCGCCACCTTGTACGCAGCAACCAATTCGGAGCCGGGGTAGCTCATCAGTGCAGCCCCCATGGTGCCCGCAACAACAACGACCAGCCCGATGACATTGATCATCATGTGGGCACCATCGCTCATTGCGAAACTGCCGAAAAACAGGAGGGCAAAGAAAATAATACCCGGCCAGAAATGGGTGGTCTTTTTCATGGCAGATACTCATTGCGTGTGATGATGATTTCCACTCGCCGATTTTGTCTTTTGTTGGCGAGGGACGTGTTGGGGGCAACGGGACGATAGAGGGCGTGTCCGATCACGGTAAATCGACCGGGCTCAAGCCGACCCGCTCTGATCAGGTATCGGGCTACGCGGGCCGCCCGCGCCGATGACAGCTCCCAATTCGTGGGGAATTGAGGTGTGCTGATGGGAAAGTTGTCGGTGTGGCCCACGACCTGTATTTCATAATTATTTTGCGCGATGACGGCCGCAAGCTGGGCAAGAAATGCCTCCACCTCCTGTCGCAGATCTGCTTTACCGAGATCAAATAGCATGGGTCCACGAACACTGACCTTGATGGCCTGGGTGTCGGTCAGTGCCACGTCAATATTTTCAAGATTTGCCTCGGCGATCAGTTTTTCACTCTCGCGCAAAATTTCCTCTGCTGACATGGGCGGGCCCTCCCCGGGACCCAGGTCCACGCCCCCCTCTTCCCAGTTCATATCAGAGGGCAGGGTCATTTCCGAGTTCAACTGGGGTTCGAAAAGCTCTTTGATATCCCGCTCGGTGAGTTGCATGGCAAACAAGACCGCAAACAGAACAAACATCACCATCATCAGGTCTGACCACGGGACTGCCCATTGGCTGTTGTGGTCCTGCCCTCCGGAGTCCCGTCCGAACATGGCTTGCGCGCTCATGTCGGGGTGCCGGTGCATCAGCTGACTGGGAAAGTCTGCAAGGCCCCCAATGACAAGCCCACCACTGGACAGCGCTGAAGGTCCCGGGCCGGAATCAAAGTTGGATTCGGTGGCCTCGCTGAGAGCGCCCACCCCGCCGTCTGTCGAATTTCCTCCATCCGATGACAAATTGTCTTCAAGTTCATCCCGAGCCATTTAACCGTTCCAGCATTCCGTCCCGTCAATATCAACCCACATAC
>JAKMEU010000351.1 GCA_022425845.1 Luminiphilus sp.
CCAATCAGGATATTGCCGTTTCAATGCAGGCGGGTCTGTCGGGCATTCAATTGACCGAGTATCGGGAAGGCGAAGATGTGATTCCGGTGGTTTTGAGGTCAAAGACATCTACGCTCCATGACGTCAACAAGGTCAGCTCCCTGTCGGTCTACAACCAGTCCAGCGGTCAGGCTGTACCGCTTCGGCAGGTTGCGGACGTGCAATTGGTCTGGGACGTGGCCCGTGTCTATCGGCGCAATGGTATCCGAACGGTCGCCATTGGTGCCCAGTTGGACCCAGGTGTTACCGCCGCCGATCGTATGGCCATTCTCATTCCCTGGCTTGAGGAGCAGCGTGCCGTCTGGGGCGCTGAGGTGGGTATCGAATTGGGCGGTGAGAGCGAGAGTTCCGGTGACGCCAACAAGGCTATCGCCGACAAGCTGCCTGTGGCTGGCTTCATTATCCTGCTGCTGCTGGTGGGCCAATTCAATTCGATGCGCAAGTCCCTGGTCATTCTCACCACCATTCCCCTGGGCCTCATCGGCGTTGTCGTGAGTTTGTTGGTGGGGCAATCGTTTTTTGGGTTCATGACCCTGTTGGGCGTGGTATCCCTGGCCGGTATTGTGATCAACAACGCGATCGTCCTGCTGGAGCGTATTGCGCTGGAACGGTCGGCCGGCCTGTCCCATTTCGACGCGATCATTGCCGCTGCGGCACAGCGATCGCGGCCCATTGTCCTGACAACGGCGACGACCGTATTGGGTCTGTTACCGCTTTACCTGGGCGGTGGCGAAATGTGGGAGCCCATGGCACTGGCCATCATGGGGGGACTCCTGTTTTCCACCGTGCTCACGCTGGGCGTTGTACCGGTGCTTTATGCCGCTTTGTACGGCATTCGATCTGAACCGGCCTGACGTCCCCCGGAGCGGTCGTGGGTGCATGCGTCCCGCGCTCACCTTAAACGCCCCGGTGTGCGGCGCATAGCAGCATGAGTTGAAGCGTAGATAAACATGAAAGCGTTCCCCGGGTGCTATTCTTCGCGGGTCGCAACCGGATTGAGGGTTACACACCATGCGTGCAGTCGTTTTTCATGAGCCGGGTAAGCCCCTCAGTACTGAAAGTGTCGAAGATCCGACACCGCGGCCTGGCCAGATCGTCATTGCCGTAAAACGCTGTGGTATCTGCGGCACCGATCTCCATGCAACGGAAGAGCACGACGGCTTACTCCAGCCCGGTACCATTATGGGCCACGAGTATGCCGGTGAGATTGTGGCGGTTGGGGCGGGTTGCGCCGCTGAATGGAAGTCGGGACGAAAGGTTACCGGAATACCCATGCATTCCTGCGGTGACTGTCGGCCCTGCCGTGTTGGCAAGCCCATGCTCTGTACATCGGCGAGTATCCTGGGTCTTCAGGGGGCGGGGGGCTTTGCCGAGTATATGGCCCTCGACACCCACAATTCGCTGCTGCTGCCTGACAGTATCGGTTGGGTAGAAGGCGCCCTCATTGAACCACTTGCCGTAGGTCTGCATGCGGTCAAGATGGCTTCCGATATACGTGGCAAGCGCGTGCTGATCATGGGCGCGGGTCCGGTGGGACTGGCTGTTTCTTTCTGGTGTCGATTTATGGGGGCCTACCATATTACGGTGACTGAGCCTGAAAGCTTTCGACGTGATATGGCAACGAAATTTTCTGCCGACGCGGTATTCCCTGCAGGACAGCCCGCCGATGTGATGCCCTTGATTGAGGCGGAAGCGGGAGCCGCGCCAGAGGTGGTCTTTGAGTGTGTTGGCATTCCCGGCATGATCGCTCAGGGAATCGAAATGGTGGCCCATGGAGGCGAAGTGCTGGTAGTGGGTGTCTGCACCCGCGAGGATCATTTTGTCCCGGCCGCTGCCTTGCTCAAAGAGTTAACAACGCGATTCGTGCTCGCCTACGACAATGCTGATTTCGATATGATTGCCGGCTTACTGGCCATGGATAAGCTCGATGTCAGTCATATGTGTACCGGCACGGTAGGCTTCGCCGATTTTTCTGAGGCCTTTGAGAGCCTGAGAAAGCCGAATGCCCATTGTAAAATAATGCTTGAGCCGTGATGGGCGTTTTCGCGTATCACGGGAAATTGGGCGCCCGGTTATAATAGCTATATTCAAGGGTTTCGATTAGGGTCGCTGGGTTTTCGTTTCATCCGTAAGAGAAGTAGTGCAGTGAATATGTCAGTTGGCACGCAGGCAAAAACTCCCGGTTTTGATCCCGATACGCTGCGTGAGAAATATCGCGTCGAGCGGGACAAACGGATTCGGCCCGACGGAAACGACCAGTACGTAGAGGTCACCGGCGATTTTTCCCACTATGTTGACGACCCTTATGCCGGGGAGGACCGCGAACGGGCTCCGGTGCAGTCTGAGGTCGAGGTCGTGATCATCGGGGGTGGCTTCGGGGGTATGCTCGCGGCCGCCCGTCTCAAGGAGGCCGGGATCAGCGATATGATCCTGATCGAAAAAGGCGCTGGATTTGGCGGTACCTGGTATTGGAATCGCTACCCCGGAGCGTCCTGCGATATTGAAGCCTATGTGTACTTGCCCATGCTGGAAGAGACGGGGTTTATTCCGCGGCAGAAGTACACCAATGCCGGGGAGACGCTGGAGTACTGCGAGGTGCTGGCCAGCAAGTATGAATTACACCAGAACGCGCTGTTTCAAACCCAGGTGCAGAACGTTGCCTGGGATGAGGGACTCTGTCGGTGGCGGGTGATGACCCAGCGTGGTGATGAGATCAGGGCACGTTTTGTCATTCATTCCAACGGTCCGCTGAATCGACCGAAGCTGCCCGGCATTCCGGGCATCGACCTGTTTCGTGGCCATACCTTCCATACCAGCCGCTGGGATTATGACTACACCGGCGGCGATGCTTTTGGTGGTCTGGAAAAGCTTGCCGATAAGCGGGTGGCGATTATCGGCACTGGCGCGACGGCGGTGCAGTGTGTACCTCATCTTGCACAGGGCGCCCGGGCCCTCTACGTCTTTCAGCGTACCCCCTCTTCAATCGATGTTCGTAACAACCGGCCCACCGATCCCAACTGGATTTCGACCCAGGATCCGGGCTGGCAGGCGAGGCGCCGGACCAATTTTGAATCGTTGATGTCCGGCGTGCCCGTGAAAGAGGACCTGGTGGGTGACGGCTGGACGGAGGCCTTCCGTGATCTTTTTGGTCGCCTCCGGGAGCAGACGCCTCCGCGCTGGCGTCTTGCGCTTTGGGCGCTACAGGGCCTGTTTTCTTCCCGGCGTAGAGAGCGGGGTATGAAGCAGTATCTGATCGAAAGGGCCATGGTCTACCTGAACCTGCCCCAGAAAATGGAGATGGCCGACTTCGAAAAAATGGAAAAAGTGCGTACCCGCGCAGATAGCCTGGTTGATGACCCGTCGGTCGCTGAGTCGTTGAAGCCCTATTATCGTCAATTCTGTAAACGGCCCTGTTTCCACGATGAATATTTGCAGACGTTCAATCGGGACAACGTCACCCTGGTCGATACGCAGGGTCAGGGAGTCGAAGCGTTTACGGAAAAGGGCGTCGTATATGGTGGGCGTGAGTACGAGGTCGATTGCATTATTTTTGCCACGGGCTTCGAGGTGGGTACCGATTACTCGCGGCGCTCCGGCTATGGCATTGTGGGTGTGGACGGGCTCACCGTCTCAGAAAAATGGCAGGACGGTATGGCAACCTTTCATGGCCTGCATGCCCGGGGTTTCCCAAACAGTTTTTTCTTTGGTCCTATCCAGTCTGGTTTTACCGCCACGTTCACCTATGCACTAGATGAGAATGCCATCCAGACAGCCTATATCCTTGAGCAACTCAACAAGCGAGGCATCAAGCGGGTGGAAGCCAGTGCCGCCGCAGAGGCTGCCTGGGTGGAAAAGGTTATCAAAAAAGCCCGATTAACCGAGGGTTTCCAGAAGTCCTGCACCCCCGGTTATTACAATAACGAGGGTCATGTGCAGTTTAAGCCGCAAAATACCTTTTACGGCGGCGGTCCCATTGAATTTTTCAAGCTTATGGAAAAGTGGCGGGCAAAGAACCGGCTCGAGGGTTTGGAGCTGCAGCGCTGAGCATCTGCGATGCTGACAGCAGGACCGCGCCCTCAAGGGAGGGATTGTCATGGAAACCATAGAGACCGGCACGGAAGAATTACGGGTAAGTCTTGAGCGTCGTGTTGCCACCATTACCCTGAACCGTCCCGCCAAGCGCAATGCGCTGTCGGATCGGCTCACCCCGGCGCTGCGTCAGGTCCTGCTTGATCTGGAAGCCCGAGATGATGTGGGTTGCGTTGTCATTACCGGTGCCGGTACCGCATTTTGCGCCGGGGGCGATATTTCCGACATGCGGGATGACGCCACGTCATCTACCCATGGACCCGTTGCCGACCATGATGCAAGGGTTCGCGAGCTTATCCATCGTCAGGAAACCTTAACACTGAGGCTGCATGATTTGGCCAAGCCGACCCTCGCAGTGCTGCCCGGCGTGGCAGCGGGAGCGGGGCTCTGCCTGGCACTCGCCTGTGATCTCAGAATTGCCTGCGAGTCGGCTTTCATTACAACGGCGTACCGCAATGTTGCTTTTTCCGGCGATTACGGGGGCTCATGGTTGCTGTCGCGGTTGGTCGGTCCGGCTGTGACCAAGGAACTTTACTTCACGGGTAGAAGGGTGGCCGCCGACGAGGCGCGGCAATTGGGTATCTTCAATTCGGTGGTGCCCGACGATGAATTAGCCGCAGCCACTCAGGCGCTCGCTCAAACCCTGGCCGATGGTCCGGGTCTGGCGCTGCGTTACATGAAAGAGAATATCAACGCGGCCTTTGATTCCAGCTTGCGTGACAGCCTCGCTCTCGAGGCCGATCGGCTGCTCCGGTGTGCCGATACGGCGGACCACAGGGAGGCGGTAACCGCGTTTATGGAGAAGCGGCCGCCGGTGTTTAACCGCTAGTGTCGGGGCGGGGCAGACCGGCGTCCCCGAGCGTCAAGCAAATGGCGCTCACATATGGGGTATGCAGCAGGCAGCCAGTTAGGTGTAGAAACGGGAGTTGTAGTCATGACGGCGATGCGCGACCATCCGCGCAGCTCCATCGGCACACCACGCGGAAAGACACCGCGATCTAGCCATAACAAGAACAGCGGTGGGTTGGGCGTACAGGTCAGCACAGATAACCCGTGAATCAGTGCAGTAAAGCCTGAGGTAAAGGGTTCAGTTCCAGCGCGCCTCAAATGAGTCAACGAGGAGTTATCCGATGATACACAGAAGCAATTGCAACCGGGTCCTCTCGGCATTCGTGTCCGTTTTGATACTGACGGGTTGCGCCGAGGAGCGCCCGGACATGGCCAACACCATGGCGGCGCGGGCCAATCTCCCCAACCAATTGCTTGATGTTAATGAAACTGTGTTGGAGCGCCGACAATACAACCCGGATCGCAACGCCTACTTTGGCGATTTGCATGTGCACACGGGTTATTCATTCGATGCCTATGCCTTTGGCACCATTGCCACGCCCTACGATGCCTACCGTTACGCCCGGGGTGAGGCTATCGACCACCCGTCGGGTTACCAGGTGCAACTCCGACAACCCCTTGATTTTTATGCGGTGACCGACCATGCCATGTTCATGGGGCTGCTCAAGGAAGCGGCTGATACGGATTCGGAATTTTCCAGGACGGCGGTAGCGCAACCGATGCACAACCTGAATGCACCGGATAACTATGGGCGCTTCAGTTTTTTCGAGCGATCGACCATTTTCGCGACCTTTCTGCCCAACCTTCTCGGTGAACTGGTCGATGGCACGATTGACTCAGCCGCCCTTGAGCCCGTGACCCGATCGGCCTGGGAAGACAACATAAATGCTACGGATCAGTTCTATCAGCCGGGCGAGTTCACGACCTTTGCTGCCTACGAGTACACCTCGTCCACTGACGAGATGGGCAATTTGCATCGGAACGTGATTTTCCGGGATACGGACCGGCTGCCGGCTGTGCCTTTTTCCCGATTTCACTCACAGAATCCGGAAGGCCTGTGGGATTGGATGGACGGTCTGCGGGAACAGGGTATTGAGAGCCTGTCGATTCCCCATAACTCCAATGGTTCCAATGGAGCGATGTTTGCCATGGAAGATTGGGCCGGCGATCCCATGGACGACGATTATGCGGATCAGCGAATGCGTAATGAACCCCTGGTGGAGATCACGCAGGTAAAGGGTACCTCTGAAACCCACCCCGGGCTCTCTGAAACTGATGAGTGGGCTGACTTTGAACTCATGCCATTCCGGGTGGCCACCACCCTGCCCAGTGCCCTGCCGGGAAGTTATGTGCGAGACGGCTTGCTCCGCGGCCTCGAGATGGAAGAGGGGGGTATTGAAAATCCCTACAAGTTTGGTTTTGTGGGGGCCAGTGACACCCACACCGCCGCTATTTCCGATGATGAATCCAATTTTTTCTCTAAAGTCGGTTTGCTGGACGGCACGGCTGAAATGCGGGGTTCAATCCCCGCGTCCTTCTTGATGCGTACCCTCGTGAAGTTCAGCGCTCCCGATATGCTGAAAGAGGTGGAGGGTCGTGACTATCTGGAGTTTTCCACCTTCTCCACCTGGGGAGCGTCGGGTGTGGCGGGAGTCTGGGCCGAGGAAAATACCCGCGATGCCATTTATGACGCCTTCCGTCGCAAGGAAACCTTCGCCACCAGCGGGCCGCGCATGAAAGTGCGGTTTTTTGCCGGTTATGATTTTGATGCCTCGATATTGGACGACCCGGACATGGCAGGAAAAGCCTACGCCCGGGGCGTTTCCATGGGAGCCGACCTTGAAGCTTCGGGTGATCGGGCGCCGCAGTTCCTGGTC
>JAKMEU010000362.1 GCA_022425845.1 Luminiphilus sp.
GACCCAGATTATGTGCAAGGCCATGAACCGGTCACTTTCCAATGTCCTGTTTTCTGGTTTCGCCAGCGTATCCAATGAGGTGACCGAGATTGAGGGTGAAATCAAGCCCATCAACGCTGACGATGCCTACTACATTCTGGAAGCGGCCAGCAGCGTTGCCATCGTGCCCGGCTACGGTATGGCGGTAGCGCAGGCGCAGCACGTTGTGAAGGAACTCGCTAACCTGCTCGAGGCCAACGGCGCCGAGGTGGTATTCGGCATACACCCGGTTGCCGGACGTATGCCCGGGCACATGAACGTGCTGCTGGCCGAAGCTGACGTACCTTACGACCAGTTACTCGAGATGGACGAGATCAATCCCCGCATGGATTCAGTCGACGTGGCGATCGTGATTGGTGCCAACGACGTGGTAAATCCAGCTGCCAGGGAGGTGGAGTCCTCGCCGATCTACGGCATGCCGGTTATCAATGTGGCCGATGCGCGGACCGTGTTTGTACTGAAGCGCTCTATGGCATCGGGTTTTGCTGGAATTGAGAATCCCCTGTTCTACAAGGAAAACACCCGAATGTTGTTCGGTGATGCGAAAGAGAGCTTGGGTAAGCTGGTTTCCGAGTTGGGCAGTTAAGCGTCCAGGTTGGTGTAAGGCCCGCGCAAGCGGGCTTTTTTTTGCCTTGAACTGGTGGCGGTGTTGGAACAGGTGTAGATTTCAGGCATGCCTTCACCCTCCAAACTGATTGTTATCCAGTTGCTGGCCCCCGCGTTTGCGGTGGGACTGGTTGCCGCCGGGCTCAGTTTTCTGGCCCCAACCTTGTTTGTCGCCTACCCATGGCTCGCCACACTGGTTGATGTTTGGGCGGTGGGTGTGTTGATCAGCGTGCTGTGGTTGGGTCGGCGGCTGCTTTTTTCTGACGATGAAACAGCTCAACGCAGAAAGGACAGGCACAGTGCCGGGTGGCAGGCTTTTGAAGAGCAGAAAGCGAAAGGCATGGCCAGGCGGCAAATGGGCTACGCGCGGTCAGCGTTGTTGCGCGAGCGTGAAGAGGCTGAGAGGCGCGCCCGGGCTGAAGCCGCTGAGCGGGAAGGTGTCAGGGTGCAGTTCCGACCCCAGCGTGACTCCGGGAGCGACTCGGGCTGACGCCGCTGGCGGTGCCCGATAGAAACCCCTTCTCAACGGTAGCGAAAATACCGTTTTAGACTGCCTCATCCCGAAACTGCAGGCTGGCCAGTCGGGCATAAATGGGCGATGTGGCCAGCAGTTCGCCGTGTGTCCCCGTTGCGACTACCCGTCCCTTGTCCACCACTGCGATCTTGTCCGCATTGATAATGGTCGAGAGGCGATGGGCAATGATGATGGTCGTGCGATCACGCATGATCTCTGTAAGGGCCTGCTGTACATGAAATTCGCTTTCGGTATCGAGGGCGCTGGTGGCTTCATCCAGCAGCAGGATTTCAGGGTTTTTCAGTACCGCCCTTGCTATCGCAATCCGCTGCCTTTGACCACCCGAAAGGCGGACACCCTGAGCCCCCAATGGGCTGTCGTATCCCCCCGGAAGCAGTGCAATGAACTCATCGGCGTGGGCGGCGCGGGCCGCAGCCTGAACTTCATCATCGCTGGCATCTGGCCTGCCATAGGCAATGTTGTAGCGCACAGTCCCGGTAAAAAGCACCGGACTTTGGGGCACGACCGCGGTCCGATCCCGCCAGGCCGTCAGGGCAATCTCAGAAAGCGCCATTCCGCCGTAGGTGATTGTGCCGTCTCCCGGCTCATGAAAGCGTTGCAGCAGCTCGAAGACGGTTGACTTACCAGCCCCCGACTGGCCGACCAACGCCAGGGATTTACCGGGCGGAATGGTCAGGTCAAACTCTTGCAGTGCGGGCTGTTCGGGGCGGCTGGGGTAAGCAAACGTGACCTTTTGGAAGGCAATGGGAAGGCGGTGCGCCGGATTTTCGGTGCCGTTGTCGCTGATGGCGCTGGTCTCGCGTAGCAATTCCATGAGCCGCTCGGCGGCACCCGCGGCACGCTGCAAATCACCCCAAACTTCAGATAGCGTTGCAAAAGCGGCACCCAGCATAACGGCATAGAAGACGAAGGCGCCCATTTCGCCACCGGTCATGCGGCCTGAGATCACATCCTGCCCACCACTCCACATCATGCCCGCCATGCCCGCCACCAGCAGCAAAATGGCAAAGCCGGTGAGTAGCGCCCGCTGCCGGATCCGTGCTCGCGCGACGTCAAAGGCGGTGGTGACGTCGCGATCGAATGCCTTTTGCTCCATGCCTTCGCGGTTATAGCTCTGCACGACTTTAATCGACTGCAAAATCTCACCGGCGTGACTGCCCACATCGGCGATCGTTTGCTGGCTCTTGTTAGATAGTGTTCTGACCCTACGACCGAAAAACAAAATGGGAACCAGGGTCAATGGTACGGCCACCAGAATGATCAAGCTGAGCTTGAGGTTTGTAATGAGCATCATGATCAGTGCGCCCACCAGTGACAGGGCATTACGAGCAGCCATGCTGACCGACGACCCGATCAGCGTCTGCAGCAGGGTTGTGTCTGTGGTCAGACGGGACATGATCTCCCCGGCCTGATTGGTCTCAAAGTAGCTGGGGTGGAGGCGCACCAGATTTTTGAAAACCGCGCTGCGCAAGTCGGCACTCACCCGCTCTCCCAGCCAGGACACGAGATAAAAACGGATCATCGCGCCGACTGCCATGGCGGCGCCGACGGCGACGATGAAGACCACGGCGCTGCGCAAACCTTTGGGGTCCCCCTTCGAAAACCCCTCGTCAATGAGTAGCTGGAGCCCGTAACCCAGGGACAGTTGCAGCATTGCCGTCAGGACCAGCGCCAGGCTGGCGGCAATCAGGCGTAATTTGTGACGCCAAAGAAATGAAAGCAGCCCCCGAAGTGGCTTGAAGTTCTTCGACTTGGGCCGTTCCCCGGAGTCATCTCCCAGCTCGGCTTCGCCACTCATTTGTCGGGTGAGCCGGAGGGTGGGTAGCTCAGGCTCGCTTCGATCTCGGCTTTCCTTGCGTCGGAGACATCGGGAAAGGGCAGCTGCTGGTTACTGCGCCACGCCTCAAGTTTACCCGTGACCTCAGACATCAATTCGTCACTGGCTTGATGGAATTCACGG
>JAKMEU010000373.1 GCA_022425845.1 Luminiphilus sp.
ATATGGGGGGAACCTGTGTCAACGTGGGCTGCGTCCCGAAAAAGCTCTATGTCTATGCCAGCGAATTTGGCAAGTGCTTTAGCGACAGCGCGGGTTTTGGCTGGCAATCAGAGAGTCCCCCGTTCGACTGGGCAACATTGCGGGACAGAAAAAAGGCGGAAATTTCAAGGCTGAATGCCATCTATGAGCGCCTGCTGGAGACCCCGGGGGCCACCATTATCTCGGGCCGGGCAAAACTTCTGGGCCCACAGGAAGTAGAGGTATCGGGCAAAGCTTATCGGGCCGAGAAGATCCTCCTGGCCACCGGCACCTGGCCCTTTGTTCCGGAACTTCCGGGCAAAGAACACATGCTGACATCCAACGAAATTTTCGACCTCGAACAATTTCCGGAACGTTTGCTCATTGTGGGGGGCGGCTACATCGCGACGGAGTTCGCAGGCATCTTTAATGGGTTGGGCTCCCACGTCATCCAGGCCTACCGCGGCGATCTTTTTATGCGTGGATTTGATCAGGCTATCCGTGAGTTTCTCGCTGAGGAAATTCGTAAAACCGGAGTCGAGCTGCGTTTCAACACCAATCCTGCAACCGTGGACATTTCTGCGCAGGGGTATCGGGTGGGATTTGAGGATGGCAGCACCGCAGAGGTGGACACTATTCTCTGCGCCACAGGGCGACGCCCCAATATAAGTGGCCTTAACCTGGCTTGCACCCAGGTTCAGCTTGATGCCGCCGGCTTCATTGACGTGGATACAAATTTTCGAACCGCCGAGCCCTCGATTTTTGCTCTTGGTGACTTGATAGGCGGTCCACAGCTCACGCCGGTGGCCCTCGAGGAAGGTATGGCGTTTGCCCACCGGGAATTTGGCAAGGGCGCGGATACCGTCGATTACAACTTCATACCCACTGCCGTTTTCAGTCAGCCCAACGTAGGAACAGTGGGCTATACGGAAGAGGAAGCCCGAGCCGCATTCGACGCCGTTGAAATATTCCGCTCGGAATTCAAACCCATGAAACACACGCTCAGTGGCCGCGATGAGCGCTCGATGATGAAGCTGGTGGTCGACAAACACAGTGACCGGGTTCTGGGGGTACATATGGTGGGACCCGATGCCGGAGAAATCCTGCAGGGTATGGCCATCGCACTGCGCCTGGGCGCCACAAAGTCAGACTTCGATCGCACCATCGGCATTCACCCCACTGCGGCCGAAGAGTTGGTTACCCTGCGCGAGCCGGTTCGAGACTGAAGTCATGGAGCTCTGGCATTATGCGGCGCTCATCGCTGCGGGCATCGCAGGAGGGGCAATCAACGTGATGGCGGCCGGGGGCTCCATCATTACTGTTCCGGTAATGATCTTTCTCGGCGTTCCGGGGCCCATTGCCAATGGCACCAATCGCGTGGCCATCCTCGCCCAGAATCTTACGGCTGTAAGCACCTTCATGCGTGGCGGGCTCAGCAATTTCAAGCTGAGCATCAGCCTGGCACTCTGTGCGCTTCCCGGTGCGTTGTTGGGTGCCTGGACCGGCGTACAGCTCTCGGGGCAAACCTTTAATACCGCGTTGGCCATCATCATGTTGGCCATGCTGTTGCTGATTTACACCGGTGGCGCCCAATCAAGGGAGGGCAACGCCCAGGCAAACAACCTGTTTTGGGGTCATTTGCTGATGGTATTCGCGGGGTTTTGGGGGGGCTTTATCCAGATTGGGGTGGGCTTCATCCTCATGCCTATCCTGAATCGCGTCATGGGTCTGGACCTGGTCACTACCAATGCCCACAAGTGCTTCATTATTGCGGTCTACACGGTTGGGGCGCTGGCCGTATTTGCCCTGCAAAGCGAAGTACTTTGGGTAACGGGCGCGATTCTGGCGATCGGTAACTCGCTTGGCGGGTATCTGGGCGCTACACTAACGCTGAAGAAGGGAGAGGCGCTTATTCGGCGCGTGCTGGCCGTCGCGATTGTCGCCATGGTGGCAAAGCTGTTGTTGTTTCCCTGACCGTTCCGGGGCAACGTATCTGTATGACAGCGCCGGGCCGACCCGTTTTAAATTTCAGGCACACAAGGAAGAGACCATGACCGCACGATCAGCACACTTCTGGCTCCTCACCGTCGGCCTGCTTTTTACGATAGCGCTGGGGGGCTGCAGCGGCGTTCAGGTCGATACCACCCCGAATGATCGATTCAAGTCAGGGGGATACCAGACGTACAGCTGGCAGGGCGCTGCCATCGAAAACACCGGTAACTCAACCGATCCCCTCTATGTCATCGACCCGACACTGCGCGCCGCCGTTGACGGCAAATTGGCCAGTAAAGGGTATCGGCGCGTGGAAGAGGGTGGCGATTTTCAGGTGGGCTATCAGTTCAAGGACTCCATCTCGGAGGGCGCTATGAGCATGGCCGGCACTGACGCCAACAACCAGGATATCCCCGTGTCCAGCCAGGACCTTCTCATTAACCGAAGAGCCGACCAGGCCCTGATCGATAACGCCTATGCACTGGCCGGCCCCAAGGAAATCACAAGCATCCTGCTGCAATTCCTCGACGGTGAAACTCAGAGCCTGGTCTGGGCTGCCGGCATGAGTAAGGTGGTGGACCACGCCAACTTTGACGCCAAGCGTATGTCGTCGGGCGTCAATACGGCCGTTAACCGCGCCCTGAATCGACTACCCAGCGCCGATTAGCTGTCGGGGTACACCCCCGGATTGGCGCACCAGGGCAGTCTATCTCCCCGTAAGCCCGCTGTGAGGTTGATCAGGGCGCGCTCCAACATGGCCTCTCTCGTTGCTACGGTGGCGCTGCCCAAATGCGGCACCAGTACCACGTTGTCGAGACGCAACAGAGGATGATCATGGGGAAGGGGCTCCCGGGCATACACATCGAGTCCCGCGCGAATTCTTCCAGCAGTGAGGGCAGCAACCAGGGCAACTTCATCAACAATGGCACCCCTCGCCGTGTTGATCAGCACGGCGCCCTGTTTCATTCGATCAATGCGCGACGCGCTGACAAGATGTCGAGTGTCAGCCGTCGCCGCCGTATGAATGGAAACGACATCCGCCTCTTCAAACAGGGCATCCAGGTCAACCTGTTGAACCCCTGGTACATTCCTTTCCGAGCGGTTCCAACCGATAACCTTTGCACCAAATGACTGGACCCGGGTTGCGACGGCTCTACCAATGGGGCCCAGCCCTACAATGCCCACCGTGGCACGGCTCAGATCGCTGCCCAGAAAAAAATCTGTAGACCAACCCGTTCCCCACCGACCCTCACGCACAAAGCGATCGGCCTCAACAATCCGGCGCATCACTGCCAGCATCAATGCCACCGCCATGTCAGCCGTGCTGTCGACCAACACCTCGGGCGTATGACCCACCGGTAGCCCTACCTCGTCCGCCGCTGCGAGATCGATATGATCCACGCCCACTGAAATACTCGAAATGACCCTTAGTTTGGGGCTGGAAGCCAAAAGCTCAGCCGTTATAGCGGTGCCAAGGGAGCACAAAATGGCGTCCGCCTCCCCTGCCCATTCCGAGAGTACGGCATCGGGAATGGACTCGGGCTTAGACCAGGCTTGCAGGTCAAACGAAGCGCTCAGGCTTTCGAGGACAGCGCCGGGCAGAGGAAGCGTAACCACTACGCGGGGTTTCATTTTCTTGTCACGCTCCACCGTTCCATCACCCACGACAGTACCACCAAAATGACGGGCACCGTTGCTACCGCCGCCCACCTTTGAGAACACCAGCCTGCGTGAAAACATGTGGGCTAAATGCACGGACGTGTGCGTTAGCGTTCTACCGGTTGGAGCCCACCGTTTCGAGCATAACGGGATGCGCCGGTTTGCGACCAAAGCACCACCACCAGAACCGGAAGCGCCACAACGCACCACGCCACACCGTAATCGCCCACAGCAAGCACCAGGCCCGTCAGAAGAGGCCCCACCACCCGACCAATGGATGCAGCCAGAGCGGTAATACCCATCATACGGCCACGCTCTTCTGCGGCGACGATGCTGCTCGCGATGGTATTGAGCACAGGAAGGCAGCAAGTGGCACCGGCAAAGGCAAGGAATACGACAGTGGCACGGGCGAACTCCGCTTCAACCACCACCGCAGCCACCAGACTGCTGGCAAAGATAACGGCTCCACCCGTCAGCACATTCAACAAACCAAAGGTTCGCGTCATCCAATCCAAAAGCGCGCCCTGCACAATAATCATAATCAGCCCAACAAGGCCGAACAGAATACCCACCTCCTGTGGGCCCCAGTCCAAAAAAGCGGCAAGCCACAGGGGGCTCAGGTAAATGGCCGAGCTCACTGCCCCTGTGTGCAGCACATACTGAGAGGTCAGGAGCAGGGCCCGTCTTCGCTGGGTGAATGCCAGCATGGATTCGCGAGGGGTAGCGACAGGGGCGAGTCCGGAAGATGGCTTGTCCGGCCGGTCTGCCGGCAAAAGAAGTGCCGCCAGAAACACCGATACAATCGACATGCCGGCTGCGAACAAGCCCGGCCACAAGAAGGTATTGTCTGGCCCCGCCAGTACGCCTCCGATCACGGGACCCAGTATGAGCCCCAGACCAAAAGCAGTGCCCACCAAACCCATCGCCTTCGCCCGCCGGTGGGGTGCACTGACGTCGGCCATGAGTGCAGATGCCACGGGCAGGCTACCCGCCATCACCCCGCCCACGGCCCGGGCGGCATAAAGCATCCAAAGCTCCGTCGCAGCACCCAACATGCCGTAGGAAAAGGCGCCACCAAACAGGCAGATCATCAACACCCGCTTACGCCCTATTCGATCAGACAGGCTGCCCCAGAATGGCCCAAAAAGACCGGCGCAGAGGCTATACACCGCAATGACCAACGCCACGTCCATCTCATCACCGCCCAGTAGCGGCGACATAAAGGGCAGAATCGGTATCACGATTCCAAACCCGATCAGATCAACGACAATAACAGTGAAAACCAGCCACTCAGGTGGGAGTCGCCAGGTCGCCCCGCTCACGACTCCGTCCATCGATGAATCTCGGGGATCTCGATGGCAAACAGGTCGAGGACTCGGGCAATGCTTTGGGTCACCAAGGCATCGACTGATTCGGGACGGGTATAAAAAGCGGGGACTGGGGGTGCAATGATGGCGCCCATTTCGGTAGCCGCTACCATATTACGCAGGTGCCCCAGATGCAGAGGGGTCTCGCGGACCATAAGTACCAGCGGTCGACGCTCCTTGAGAGCGACATCCGCAGCGCGTGTGAGCAATGTCGAGGTTACCCCCGACACTATTTCCCCCAACGTGCGAATCGAGCAAGGCGCAACCAACATGCCGAGGTTACGAAAGGAACCGCTCGCTATGGAGGCACCCACATTCTTTATGGGGTGCCAGACGTCCGCCAGGGCGCGCAGCTCCTCCAGGGAGCGGTCCATCTCATGGTGTACGGTCAGCTCAGCAGAGCGCGACATGACCAAATGGGTCTCAATAGGCAGGGGTGCCAGGAGCTCCAATGCCCTGACACCGTACTGAACCCCTGAGGCTCCACTGATTCCAATAATTAACCGATCCACGGGCCCAGTGTAACGCCTCAGAACTCCATTCGGACACCCAGGTTAAACGACCGTCCAGCTTCGGGCGCATATTCCCGCAATACCGATGTGCTCAGGCGAATTTCTTCGTCGCGGATGTTTTTTACCGCGGCGGAGAGGGTGAGGAAACCACCCTTGAGCTTGAACTGCCACTCACCTCCCAGGTCCCAACGCGTCCAGCTGGCGGTGGGCTCCTCGTTGTCACCCGCCCGGTCCTGACGGTCAGCTGCGGTCAGGCGGGTGTAATACCGCGCCTCGGGTTGCTCCCATATCAGACCCAGCGCACCGGATAACGGCGGCAACCTGGGAATGTCGCTGCCGTCGGCCAGCTCACCTCGGGTGAGGTCGACCTCAGCTTCTACCAACATGCGACCACGTTCGGTGTTCCAAACCTGCCAGTCGGCGTCCAGTTCCACTCCCATAAATTCGGCCGCGCTTTGCTCATACCGCCGAACAGGGGTTTCGCCGACTTCCAGCCCCGTGCTCGCGAGGTTAATGAAGTTGTCGAAGTCATTGTAATAGGCGGAAATTCGCAGTGACTGGGTGTCACCATGGAGCGACAAGCCGACATCGAGATTGATGCTCTCCTCAGTATCAAGATCGACATCGCCCAGTTCGATGGCTGCTGTCGCGGCATGGGTCACCCACATTGAAGGCCCGGTATTACCATAGTTCGAGTACAGCTCTTCGACACTGGGGGCCCGCTCAGACCGGGATAAAGAAGCTGACAGATGCCAGACATCCGTGAACTCATAGAGGGCACCGAGAGACGCCGAGAACGAGTCAAATTCAAGTGTCGGTGCCATGCCCTCCTGAGGCGTTAGTTCGTCCCGGTCAAACCGGAGTCCGCCTTCCAGCTGCAGTGCACCCACATGCCAATCTTCTACGAGGAACAAGCCCAGTCGCGAGATGTCAGTGGGCAGAACAAATGCCTCCTCCCCCACAGCACTGAACTCTGTCTCACTGGCCTGCAGGCCCAAGACCCCGTGCAACCCCCCGATCGGACTGTGCACAAGCTCGAAGCGCCCCTCAACCGAGTCGCTGCCATACACCGTACCCACTTCTACGCCTTCAAACTCAGTGTGCTCATAATCGGTCAGTGACAGCAGCCCTGAGAGTCGACGAATGCCGGGCAGCGGCTCATCAAGTTGTAGCCGAACGTCGTAACGGGTCTGTACCATATCGAGGCGAATCGTCTCTTCTTCCTCTTCTTCGCCCTCATGATCACCGTCATGGTCATCATCGTGGTCGTCGTCATGATCATCATCATGGTCGTCGTCATGGTCATCATCGTGATCGTCGTCATGGTCATCATCATGATCGTCGTCATGGTCATCATCGTGGTCGTCGTCATGATCGTGATGGCCATGACTGCCCTCGGGCAGACCGTACTCGTTTTCCTGTCGATTAACCGACACCCCAAAAAACCCACCGTCAAAGTGAAAAGCCAGCCCCAGGGTTCCTGCGGTGGCTTGGGTATCGGTATTGGGTAAGAAGTCAGCTCCATCGGAGCCGGCGCCGGCGGGAACCTCCAGGTTGTCTGTATCCC
>JAKMEU010000406.1 GCA_022425845.1 Luminiphilus sp.
GGCTTGGTGTGATGAATGAAATGAAGTACCGTGGTGTTTTCCAGGGGGCCGGGGCCCGGAATCAACTGGGCAATCTGGGTAATTTCCGGGGCCACAAATATTGAGACATTCGGGAACAACAGCCGGATAAAATCGTACCCGTCATTCTCGTGTTGCCAAAGGTCATCGGGCGATACATCCCGCAATTTCTCAATCGTTTTTGATGCGTAGCCCACCAGCATATGCGGACCATAGGCCTCGAATGCCATGATATTGGTATAAGTTCGGGGCGCAATTGTCTCGGGGTGGGCAGTCTGAAAATGATAGCCCTCGAGGTAACCATCAAGAGCCACCTTCCAGTTGGCGCCATGGATCACTCGCTGACCCACGTAGTGCCAGTCTTCAAAGTTTTTTTCCGCTATGTCACTTATCATCTCTCCCAGGAAACCCCGGATATCGCAGTCGGCATTGGGATCCAGGACGGCAAAAACAAACCCCCCTTCCTCATGGCAGGGGAAAGACACCAGATCCCGGGCACCCCGACAGTCCTCCCCAAACTTGACCATGTCCGTCACCCCCCGCAGTCGGCCGTCACCGCCGTAGGTCCATGCGTGGTAGGGACAGCTGAAGGTCTTCTTATTGCCGGAGGGCCTGCTCTCCAGAGTCATCCCCCGGTGGGTACAAACATTCATCAGCACTTTGACGGACCCGTCAACCTGCCGACTCATCAACAGAGGAGTACCCAGGATGTCCATGGTTTTAAAATCACCCGCCTCCGGCACTTCATGGGAAAGACCCACCATGATGGGCAGGCTTTTGAAAATACCGTCCATCTCTCTACGCCAGACCTCTGGGTCTGTGTAGCTGTCAGCAGGCACCCGCATCGTTTCCGCAGCGTAGTCTGTCGTTCCGCCCTCAACGTGATCCAGTAAGCGGGCCACCATCTGGTTGTAAAGTGTATGCCTGTCCATCAGCGACTCCCGATGTTATTGACTGGTTATTTTATGACCGTAATCGCCCGACCACCGGGCCGACTTCCATCACAACGCTGGCCTTCGAGGCTAGGTTTCACCCAAGAAAAAGTCAAGCATGCTTGCTTTTTTAAGGGTGCTTACCTAATCTGATCCGGTAAGGTTGAAAATCAGTCACTGCTGAACATTGAGCGCATTGCCCGCGGGCGGTGGATGACGATGCGTTGAGGGGATAGTTATGGGCGACAAGCTCGCTGGCAAGGTGGCGCTGATCACCGGCGGCACCAATGGAATTGGCAAAGCGACCGTAGAAGGCTTTGTAGCCGAAGGCGCGGCTGGCGTCGTATTTACAGGTAACAATGTGGAGGCCGGCAATCGCATTTCAGAGGCAACGGGTGCCGACTTCATACAGCATGCCGTGCAGGACATTCCCGGATGGTCAGGTGTGGAAGATCATATCCGTGAACGTTACGGGCGCCTCGATATCGCCTTTGCCAATGCGGGGACCAATAACGGCGATGGCAGCATCGAAGACGTCACACCCGAAGCCTGGCAAAACCTCCTGGACATCAATCTCACCGGGCCCATGATGACCATTAAGACAGCCATAAAGCTGATGCGCTGCAATCCAGAGGGAGCCGGCGGCTCAATCGTTCTCAACAGCTCCATAAACGGCATTCTCGCGCTGGCGGGGGACGTTACCTATTCGACAACCAAGGGGGCCATGCGCCTGCTGGCAAAGTCGAGCGCCGTCCACCTGGCAAAAGCTGACACCAAAATACGTGTGAACACAATTCATCCCGGGGTAATCGAAACACCGCTCATCGAGGGTGCGATCAATGGTGCCCCCGACCCCGTGGCTGCCCGGTCGATGCTCGAGGGAATCGCACCCATGGGGCGGCTCGGACAGATGGAGGAGATTGTGTCATTGCTTGTCTATCTGGGCAGCGATGAGTCCCGATTTATGACGGGATCCGAGTTGGTCATAGATGGGGGTTCTACTGCAGGACTTCCTGGCGTTTAAGCGTCGACAGGCCGCTTGCTACTCGCCGTGCAAAACGCGAAAGCGGCGCAGTGAGAACTTCCACTCTCCATCGACTCGCACGCATTCATCCTCATACTCACCCCGAGGCTCAATTTGTTTTCCATCCTGCATGACGGCCACTTCACTGGTGTAGCTGCGCATGGTGGCACGATCACCGTCGACTGAGATGTAACCGGGATGAGCCATCATGTTGACGAAGGGAAATAACTGCATCGCCTCCAGCCAGGCAGCAATGATGTTGTCTCGCCCGGTTATGCCGTCCATCTCCAGGTGGGGCAGTTCCCAGACGGCATCGTCTGCCCAGGTACTGCCCCAAATCGACGCATCCCGCTGATTGACCCCATCGCAGTAACGCTCCAGCAGCGCACGGATTGCCATCTGATCTTCCAGCTCTGTCATGACCGGCTCCTGTTGTTTTTTTTCGAAAAAGGGCGGTCCATCTCCCTCACTGGTTAATCATGCCGCCATCCACAACCAGCTGCGTCCCCGTGATGTAAGAAGACAGGTCGCTGGCCAGAAATAATGCGGCGTCACCAATCGTCTTCGGAGGGCCCATATAGCCCATGGGTATTGCAGAGGTTAGGGCTTCGTACTCGTCGGTATTTTCGTCAGCGGCCTGTTTATTCATATTGGTCGCGATCATGCCGGGATGAATCGTATTGCATCGGATACCCTCTGGCGCAGTTTCCGCCGCGACCGCCTTCGTGAAGCCCAGCACACCGCCTTTGCTCGCGGCATAAGCAGTCACACCGATAACGCCCACCAATGCGGCCACTGATGACATATTGATGATGGAGCCTTTGGTACCCGTCTCGCGCATCATCGCCACCGCGGACTGGGTCCCCAGGAAAACGCTGGTCATGTTGACCACCATCTGGCGGTTGTAATCCTCGAGGGTCATCTCTTCCAGTCGCTTCAGCACGACGATACCCGCGTTGTTGACTACAGCGTCAATCCGACCGTAATCATCCCTTATTCTCCCGAGGGTAGCCTGCCAGCCATCGGGATCCGTCACATCCTGTCGCCAGCTGCTGGCCCTTCCTCCGGCACTTTTAATGCTGTCAGCTGTTGCCTTTGCGCCATCCGCGTCCACATCTGTAGCGATGACAGTCGCACCCTCGGCGGCAAAACAGTGTGCTATGGCGTGACCCAGGCCGGGATTTGAAGCCGCGCCAGTCACCAGGCAGATTTTATCGCTCAGCAGTCCCATACATTCTTCTCCGTTTAATATCTGTGCTTAATAATGGACGCGTAGTGGTCAGGACGCCGGGATCTCCCCCGCCCTGACCATGGCCTCTTCCAGTTCATGGGCGCGGGGATTTCTACGCAGGCAAAGACCGCCGTTCACCTGAAGATTTTCACCCGTCATAAAACAATCGTCGCTGGCAAGAAAAAGGGCAGCCGCGGCAATATCATCTGAAGTTCCATAGCGCCCCAACGGATAACACTGCCGAAAGCTCTCAGCAAGGGCAGCGCTCTGCAACGCCTCGGCCGTCATGGGCGTGTCGGTGAGCCCGGGAGAAATGGTATTGGCCCGAATGCCGCAATCCCCAAACTCATTGGCGACGGTGCGAATCACGTGATCAATGCCCGCCTTGGTACCCATGTAGGCGGCGTGGTTATCCAACATGATCTTCGCAGTCGCTGATGAAATTTGAATAATCGATCCCCGCTGCTGACGGGACATCACCTCAACCAGCCGCTGCAGCCAGATAAATGGGCCCTTGAACTGCAGATCAACCATGCGGTCAAGCTCTTCTTCCGTGGTCTCGCAAAACCCTGTGAGCAGACCCCAACCGGTGGCATTGATGGCGACATCGATGGCTCCGTGGCGATCGACTATCTGCTCAACCATAGCTCCGATGGACGATCGGTCGCAGAAATCACAGGCCACCCAATCGCCGTCGATGGAGGCAGCAAAGTCTGCGAGAACATCCGTACGCCGGCCCGACACCACCACCTTGGCGCCCGCCTCTGCGAAACGCCGAGCCATCACCTGCCCCATATTGCCCGGGGAGCCTGCGCCCACAATGGACACAATCTTTCCTGCGCCCGTGAATCCTCCGAACATAGTCACTCTACCCCGCCGCTATTATTTGAATTGGCTAGCAAAAACAATACAGCATGTTTTTTTGGGCAACAAGCGGGCTCAGCATAGAGCAACGCGCCGCACTATGCCTCCAGCTTGTAAATTTCAACCAGTTGGTCTGTAACCAGATCAATGATGTGTTCGGCACGTTTTTTTCGATTGCTGGATCGATGCGTTGTAGCCATACCGTGCATAACAAAATGAACAAGATCGTGCGCCGCCTGAAACGATTTGACGGAACGCCATTGCGGGAAAACAGATTTGGCTGTGCGTAAGAACTGCTTTTCGAATTCTTTTTCAAATGACCCAATGACCTCACCAAGCTCTTCATCGGTCCGCGCCGCGGACTGCAATTCCTGGTAGGCCACAAACGAAGGCAAATTGTGGTACGCCCAGGCTGCCTGCACTGAGCGCCTGACGTCAGCCCGGTTAATCTCCTCAGATAACTCGATATCACCCATCAATTGACGGTATTCCTCAAGGCGAAGCTCGTGCAAATGCGCAATGACCGCTTTCATCACTTCTGAACGAGCAGAAAAGTGATGCATCATGGCACCTCTGGAAACACCCGCCTCAGCAGCAATCATAGCTGTGGTTGTCTTTGTGTAGCCGTCACGTACAAAACAACGCACAGCGCCTTCCAGGATTGCCCTGCGTGTCAGCGCGCTCTTTTCGGCCTGCCAGCCATCACCGGCGCGAACACCATTCGTCCCAGACTTGGGTTTCTTCGCCCTTGTCGTCGCTTTAACCGATCTACGACTAACGGTAGTCCCTGCGTGGCTTTGGGTGGGTTTGGTCATATTATTTCCGAAGTCGTAGGCATCATTACATCGTCACACGCCGCAGAATCCTACAAAGCGCGGACAAACGCAATGTAAGGCAAGCCCTTCCAAACAAACCTGCTTGCTTTTTTTTGAAGCCATTCCTAGTATCGTGCGTAGGCTCGGAAAACAGTGACCCTAAAGACGAGACTCCAGACGGCGGCACAACGGTACCCATGGCAAGCTGCAGGCCAGCGTTTTCTGTTCGTATTGAAGTCAAGCAAGGCCACAGGGTTCAAGCCAGGCAGAGGAACAATAAATGGCGAACCAAGATCCGCTTCACCCGGGCCTTTTCAGCTGGCCCAGCCCGGAGCCAGAACTGCTGGGAAGCCGCTGCGCCGTCTGCGGTGAGCATGCCTTTCCAAGCCAGGACAGCTGCCGCTGCTGCGGCAGTGAGCAAACTGAAGTGGTAGGCCTGGGTCGCACCGGACGCCTTTGGACGTGGACGGTGCAGAGTTTTATGCCGAAGTCCCCCTACCGCACTGATGAGACGGCGGAAACCTTTTGCCCTTACGGCGTGGGATATGTCGAACTGGAGTGCGGGCTCAAGGTCGAGAGCAGGCTCCGTGAAAACACGCCTGAGACTCTCGCGATAGGCCTGGATATGACGCTGGAAATCATTCCAGTGCGCAGTGATGAGAACGGGACCCAACTAATGACCTTCCAATTTTACGCCGCGGAGTCCCCATGACGGATGTCGCCATTGTAGGGCTGGGTATTCACCCCTTTGGACGCAGCCCGAACCTCACAGGACTGGAGCAAGGCGCCATTGCCGCGCGCGCCGCATTGGCAGATGCAAGAACAGACTTCAAGGCAATGCAATTCGCTTTTGGCGGAAGTCAGGATGGTGGCAATGCCGATTCACTGGTTAACCTGCTGGGATTAACCGGGCTTCAGTTCACCAACATCTGGAACGGTTGCGCGACGGGAGGAAGCTCTCTAAACGCCGCTTATTCAGCGATCAAATCGGAACAATACGATGTAGGTCTGGTCGTAGGCTTTGATAAACATGCCAGAGGGGCATTCAACCCCCAGCCCCGGGACTGGGGGCTGGACGACTGGTACGGCGAAACAGGCTTGATGCTTACAACGCAGTACTTCGCGATGAAGATCCAGCGCTACATGCACGACTACGGCATTTCTCGCGAGACGCTGGTTCGGGTTGCCGAAAAAGCCTTTCGCAATGGGTCGGTCACTCCCACCGCGTGGCGCCAGAC
>JAKMEU010000054.1 GCA_022425845.1 Luminiphilus sp.
GCGCTACACCATTCCGTTCTCCGGCGATGTGGGCTTTGTCTATGTAGAGGACGCCGCGCACCGGTTTATTGCTGCCGCCAGTCGCTCTTTCGACGCCGCCCACGTCTTTGACCTTAATGGAACGCCGGCAAGGGTGCAGACCATGCTGGAAAACTTGAAACAGCTGTATCCCGATGCCGCGGTGGATTTCAGCGGAGAACCCATGCCCTTCCCGGCTGACGACAATAGCGGCCATTTGGAAACCCTGCTGCAGCTACCCGCCTGCCGGAGTCTTGAAACGGGGATGGCCGCAACCGCATCCTGTTTTCGTCAAGCCCGTGCTCGTGGGATTGACCTGATGACCCTCTACCAACAAATCCTGAGTAAATCCCCATGAAGCTTGTTCGACACGGAGATCCCGGCGCTGAGCGTGCCGGCCTGATAGATTGCAACGGCGAGCTTCGCGATCTCAGTGCCAGTGTGGGCGATTGGTCTTATGCATCCCTGACCCCCGACACGCTTGCTCAGGTACGAGCTCTGGACCCGGGTTCACTGCCAACACTGCCGGCAGAAACGCGACTGGGAGCCCCGGTCCATCGACCGGGAAAAATAGTGGGATGCGCACTGACCTATGGCAAACATGCGGCTGAGGCCGGACTAGAGCCACCGGAAGAACCCATGTTTATGCTGACGGCGGCGAGTGCTCTCAATGGCCCACAGGACGCCGTCATGATGCCCAAAGGAGGTACCCAACTCGACTGGGAAGTGGAACTGGCCGTGGTGTTCTGCCGTGCCGGCAGTCATATCCCCGTGGAGTCTGCGATGCAATATGTTGCAGGGTTTGCTGTCGGCAATGATGTCTCAGAGCGGGTTTTTCAACTGGAGCGCGGTACCCAATGGACCAAGGGCAAAAGCGCGGACACCCTGAAACCGCTGGGCCCCTGGTTGGTCACCCCAGACGAAGTTGGGGATCCCAATGACCTGAACATTTCACTGCGGGTGAACGGTGAAATGATGCAGGACAGCAACACCTCGGACATGATGTACAGCATTGCCGAGCTGATCTCTATTATTTCCAACTATGTGAGCTGGCAGCCGGGTGATGTGATGATGACGGGAACGCCACCCGGCGTAGGCTACGGCATGAAGCCCCAGCGCTACCTGAAGACGGGGGATGTCATGGAGGCCCGCATTGAAAAACTGGGCACCCAACGCAGTGTCGTCACCCCGTTTGCCCCGCGTTACCAGACTCCGGAGCAGTGAAGATGCCGCGCATCGTACTGGTTACCGGTGGCGCCCAAAACATTGGTGCGGCCATTACGATGCGTTTCGGCCAGGCGGGCGATACGGTTATCTGCGCAGACCTCAACCCCCCTCAGGATGACTCGCTTCGATTTATAGCCACCGACGTCAGTTCCGAAAGCAGTGTCCAGGCACTGATGGAACAAGTGACCAGCGAGTTTGGTCACCTGGATGTATTGGTCAACAACGCTGGTATCTCTATCGAAGCGTCAATTGCAGACACCGCCTTGGAAGACTGGGACCGCGTGATGGCAGTTAACGTACGCAGCACCTTCCTACTGACCAAATATGCCCTGCCACTGATGCAGAACAACGAGGCAAAAGATCCTGCCATTGTAAATATCAGTTCCATCGAGGGGCTGGGGGCAAACCCACTGCACAGCGCCTACGCGGCTTCAAAAGCGGCGGTGGCGGCTTTTACCCATAACACCGCCCTCGAATATGGGGCGTATGGTATTCGCTGCAATGCCATCGCCCCGGGCTGGATCAACACGCCTTTTAACGATCAGCTGCTGGCTCAATATCCGAATCGTGATGCCGTAGACCGCGCGATCAAGGCGCTGCACCCCGTGGGTCGCCTCGGGACGCCTGCGGACGTTGCAGAGACGGCTTTTTGGCTGGCGAGTCCCGCGTCGGGTTTTATCTCGGGGCAGGAAATAATCGTTGATGGCGGTCGTCTGGCGCGACTGCCTCTGCCAGCGCTGTGATGTGATGAGGTGCCTATGAATACAACAGCAGGCGCACCACGAAAACTGCAGGGAAAAGTGGCGCTGGTTACGGGAGCGACCGGAGGCCTGGGCCAAGCCTGTGGCAGAGCATTCTCCCAGGCGGGCGCACAGCTGGTTCTGGTGGCCCGTGACATTGAAAAACTGCGCAATCTGCACCGTGATCTGAGGCTTGATCACCCCGATGACACCCTCCTGATCGCGGGCGATATCGGTGATCCGAGTTTCGCTGAAGACTGCTTTGCCCGGGTTCAGGATACG
>JAKMEU010000071.1 GCA_022425845.1 Luminiphilus sp.
TTCAACTCCGTATCACTGGGTCTGTGGGAACTGGCGGTCTCACAATGGACCTGCCAGTGGTCGGCGACCAGCGCGCGATCGGGAGCAGGCTCCTCAAGAAATTGGGAACACCCCGTGAGCAGCGTCAGGAGGGGCACTACCAGTACGAGCTGTTTCAGGAGGGTCGCCGATGACTCCCTTGATTTGACGGCTGTCAGAGGGAATTTACGACGGGAAAGCGTGTCACGACCCATAAAAGCAGAACCTTTGTCAGTGGCCCTGCGGACGTTGCTACAGGGCAATTTTCAGAAGCGGTAAGTGACTCCCGCGATAACGTTGTTTCTGGACCCCGCAAAACCGGCTTCCATCATAAACCCCCATCGGGGTGATATTTGCCAGTTGGCGCCAGCGACAGCGTTCCAGGGGTCTCTGTTTTCCTCGATCAACTGATAATTTAATGTCACTTCACGATCGTTTGGGCCTAAGGCGGGAACATCAAAGGTGATGCTTCCCGCTACCTCGACCTCGGCTTTAAGATACGTGGCGCCCACGAAGACTGCAATATCGCCGTATTTTCCCAGGTCACCATTGATGCCAATGCGAGGGCTGATATTGATGGCGTCGACGTCCGTATCGATCAAGTCGATATCGCTGACCGCGTAGACCATGGGAAGCACCACGAAAAATTGTTCCCAGCCCATTGCCAGTGCCGTGCCAACGGACCAGTTTGTACCTTCATAATCCGGCTTCGCGGTGGCGGAGTAGATATTGTCGCAAAAAGTTGGCCTGCCGATCTGTAGGCCGCAGCGATCGGGACTGATGGATTCGCCCGGTAGCGACAGCGGTATGGTGGCTCTGCCGTCCACCTTGCCGACGGTTGCGAAAACGTTCATGAAGGGGAACAGCCAGGCATCGAATTTAAGTTGTAATGCAGTGTTTTTAACCGACGGGTTGTCAAAGTTAAGCTGCTCTATTGGCGTATCAGCGATCCCGCTGGTACCTATTTTCAGATCACTCAGGCTAAGGTCCTGTTCGAAGGCTGCCGGTATGATGCTGATGCCAAAAGGGAGCGGCAGTTCGAAACCCAGATCAATCACCTTCTGAGCCATAAAAGGTAAGGGCCGGCCCCATATAATCTGGTTGCCCTGAGCGTCGGTATTCGCCTCTCCGAGTTCCCTTCCCTCGAGATGGGGGACGACCACGTACAGGTCAATAAGTTCGTCCTGCACCTGCTCTCTCAGCGCCATAACGTCGTTGCGACAAGCGGCTGTCAGGCCGGCCTCGTTGGCAATCAAGCAGTTGTAAACCCGGGCCTCTCCGGGTTCGACGGTGGAGCAGAAGGTTTGTACATCCTGCGCACAGCCCTCTAACTGAACCTCGCGAGCCAACCCGTGGCAGCAGATAAGCGCGAGCAGCACGTTGATGGTTACGACCGGTGTCTTTCGCATAATTTAAGTTACCCGAAATTGCCCTCGTGGATCCTCATACTATCCCCCTGCTCGGATCTTTACAGTCTTGGCCGTGCCACGTAGCTATAAAAGTGTCGGCAATTGATTTTCATGTGGGTGCCGAGGTTCCATACCGTCGCAGAAAATGCCGTCTCGGCGTTCCAAGACTGGCCGATCACAATAATCGGAGGGAAAGAGGGTCACTCCTGAGGCATCGTGGCAGCATCGTATTGTCTGGATACCTTGCCTGCCTTTGCGTTTATAGTATCCCCAATCCAGTGGAGGCCCGGTTATGCGACAACGTCTAATTCTTGCCTGTTGTTTAGTGTTACTCCAGATCAACCCGACAGAGGCCAATGCTGATGCCGATGCGGATCGTGAAATAGAAGCGTTGTATCAACGCTGGCGGACCGCTGTGGAAAGTGCCGATATAGCGGGATATGTGGGAGTACTGCATCCCGATATCAGCCTGCGCCCACCGGGGGCTCCGGGACTGGACGGGCGCCATAACTATCGGGAATTTTTGGGGCCCGTTTTCGAAACGGCACGCTATGAGATCCGTATTGATCAAGGGCCCAAAGTCACCCTGCTGGGTGACAGTGCAATAGTGGAATACGACTACACCATCCTGAGACATGTCATTCCAAATGCAGACGCTGAGCTCGCGCCCGGTGCGCTGGTCGCAGCCCAGACCTCCGCGCACTACATTGATGTTGTCGCGCGGGACTCCCAGGGACAATGGAAGGTGAGGCTGCACAGTTGGCAGGATTGGCCCGAGGGTCCTTGATGCAGCAGCAGGGGGCGCTTTTGCTGTCAAATGTTCGACAGCATTGCTCGATAGGATCCACGGGATTGACAGGTTTTGACCCACGCGATGGGCGCTGAAGTCCTCATCGTAGCGAGGGAGTCGGATCGATGGGTGGACGCCGTCGCCGGGCTGGCCCGTGAACATTTTCAGGTGACCGTGGCATCGCCCGAAGCGTCCGTGGACACCTCACAGGTTCGGATTCTGATTGGCGCCCCACCGGACCTTAGGTCCCGACTTGCCCACTGCCCGAAACTGGCCTGGATCCAAAGCACCTGGGCAGGTATTGATGCTCTCAGAGAGCATATGTCGCCAAGCCTCACCATTACGCCGCTTAAGGGCGTCTTCGGCGCATCAATGAGTGAATTCGTGCTGGGGTGGCTCCTCGCCCTGGAGAGAAACATTATTGTTCGAGCTCATCAAAAGCACTGGTTACCCGAGGTTGAGGGTAATGTTGTTGGGAAGCGGTTGGGTATTATGGGGGCGGGTGATATTGGGTCTGAGGTCGCGCACCGAGCTCGAGCTTTTGGGTTGGAGGTCACGGGTTTGAACTCCAGTGGGGAGGATCAACCGGGCTTCACCCGCTGCTATGCCACCGATGCCCGGGACGAATTTGCGTGTGGGCTCGACTATCTTGTGAGTATTCTTCCGGCCACCCAAGCCACCGATGGCATCGTCAACGACAATCTACTGGCTCGCCTTGCACCCGGGGCCATTTTCATGAATGTTGGGCGCGGTAATGCGGTCGTTGAAGCAGATCTGGCGGCCGCATTACAGCGCGGAGCGCTTCGTTACGCTGTGCTGGACGTGTTCGAGGAAGAACCCCTTGCCGACGATCATCCGCTCTGGCACACCCCCGGCGTATTTATTACCTCTCACACCGCCGCACCGACACCGGATACGGCCATTCCAGCGGTTTTTGCACGCAATCTAAAGCAGTTCCTGGCCGGGGCGCCCCTGAAGGGTGCGGTTGATCCGCGGCGTGGCTATTGAGATGCGTCAGGTGGTGACACGATGCCCTGCCCACGCAAACGGTTTCCTACAGTCAGTGAGTTGCAACGCGGCGCCGCAGAAGGTTTCCAGCCCTCTTGTTGCACCGAGGATAGTGCTAGGCGGGAAGGTCGCGTGCGATTGATGCTGAGTCATACGCTGGCGTGGCTCAATTTTGCCCTGCTGTTGGCGGCAGTGCTCAAGTTCATTCCCCTCGTTTATTCCCTGCTCCAGGGCGTCGATCTTGGGTCGTTGCCGGAAGGGGATCCTCAGCGGGTCCAGCGGGCCTGGGCGCTTGATCTTGTCTCGGACACCGGATATCTGGGCCTGGTCTGGTTCGTGGTAGCGACCCTGAACGAGCGCTTGGTGGGCCGCTATCGTTGGTTGCCCTGGGTCAAGGCGCAGAGGGTCTACCCCGCGCCAGACTCTCATCAACAAGACCGAGCCAAAAAATAACCCGCCCTGCAGCAAGCTAGTCTGCAGGGCGTGATAATGACAATGTCAGGGACTTGCGGGACAGGGGTAAAACCAGTATCCCTGTTACCCCCTTAAGAGATAAAGATGATCCATGCAGAATGTCAGTGACCAAATAGTCGTCGACACCGGAAAGCGCGACCCCACATTCCCGGCGATTTATCCCACACTTGGCGGTTTTCAGCTCGATAACCCATCATCCTGGACCCGTGGCCAGCCTTTTGATCTTTTCCGCGACATGCGGGAGCGGGCCCCGGTCATGTGGTCTCCTTCGCGACGGAAGGGCATGTCAGGGTTTTGGTCCATCACGCGATATGCCGATATCAAGCAGGTGGAACTGGCTCCCGACGCTTTCTCTTCCCAACGGGGCTCCATGCACCTTGCTATGCCCGACAGAAGTGAGTGGAAGCCGCGGCAGCTTGTCGATGCGTCCCTGAATAGCTTGATCAATCTGGATTCTGCGGTCCATATCAACCTTCGCACCCAGCATGCGCCTTTCTTCTTCCCCAAATATGTAGAGACGCTGAAGGCGCGTGTGGCGGAAAAGGTCGATGCCTTGCTCGATGAGATGGAGCGACGAGGCCCCGTCGTTGATTTTGCAAAGATCTTTTCCCACGAACTGCCAATGTTTACCTTGTGCGAGATGCTGGGGATTGACGAAGCCGATCGTCCTCGGGTCATCAAGTGGATGCACTATCTGGAATCCGCGGCCCAGTACTTAACCAACCCCCTGCAGGCCTTTCTGGCCGAGCCCAGCTTGCCGTTCCGCTTTAATCGTGTGCTTCAGGAAATGTTCGACTATGGCAAGGCGGTGATGGCTGACAGACGCCGCAATCCCCGGGATGACTTGCTGACGCTGATTGCCCAGATAGAAATCGATGGTGAACAACTTTCCCAGGATTACCTTGACGGGTCCTGGCTACTTATTATCTTCGCGGGAAATGACACCACCCGAAATTCTCTCTCCGGCACCATGCGCCTGATGACTGAATTTCCCGAGCAGCGCCAGATGATCATTGATGAGCCGGATCTGATTCCAAAAATGTCCCATGAGGCGCTCAGATTGGTGTCGCCCGTAATCACTATGAGGCGAACGGCGACTCAGGATGCCGAAATAGCAGGCCAGCCCATCGCCGAGAATGAGAAAATTATCATGTGGTACGGCGCCGCCAATCGCGATCCTGAGGTTTTCCCCGAACCCGATAATTTCGATATGCACAGGCCCAACGTGGAAAAACATCTGGCGTTTGGCCATGGCGTCCACAGGTGTCTGGGTAACCGTATCGCCCAGATGCAGTTGAACATTGCTTATGAGCGTATTTTTGATCGCTTCCCCAACATTCGCTGGACAGGGAAGCAGAAAATAGCGCCGGTGGTGTTGGTGCATGCCATTTCAAGCTTACAGGTGGATCTCTATGGCGGGCGCAGGCGCTGACGACAGTTGGCGTCAGTGCAGGGACGCCAAATGCGTTGTGAACACAAGGTGTCGGGCTGCCGATTAGAGAGGGCTGTTTATGCAAGCGGGACTATCAGTTGATCTGGGCGGCAAGACCGCTCTCGTCACCGGAGCCAGTTCGGGTATCGGCGCGGCGGTAGCCACGGCGTATGCGCAGAACGGGGCCCGGGTTGTCGTTAATTATCCCGATCCGTCCCAGGAATCGGCGGCGCGGTCCGTGGTCGCGGCTATCGAGGGGCAGGGAGGCCAGGCGACTGCATTCTGTGCGGATGTCAGTGATGAGGGCCAGGTTGAAGCCATGTTTGAGGCGGTCGCCAGAGAAGCGGGCCGGCTCGACATCCTCGTGAACAATGCCGGCATAGCGCATTCCAGCCCGGTGGAAACGCTGGAATTGGCTGATTTTCAACGGGTCATGAACGTTCATGTCATAGGCACATTTCTCTGCAGCCGTGCCGCGCTGCGCTTGATGTACGCGCAGGAGCAGGGATGCATTATCAATACGGCATCACAGCTGGCATACATTGGTGCGCCGGCGTTTTCACATTACACGGCGGCGAAAGGCGCCATACTGTCATTCACCCGCAGTCTGGCGCTGGAAGTGGGCAGCCGGGATGTCCCGGTGAATGCCGTGGCGCCGGGAGCCACCATGACTCCGATACTGGCAGATGTACCCGACGACGTACTGGATGCCATCAAGGCCAACATACCGGCTGGCAAGATCGCAACGGTGGACGATATCGTCGGGTCCTACCTGTTTCTTGCCAGTCAGGCGGCCCGCCATTTTCGAGGCCAGTGCATCAGCCCCAATGGAGGCGACGCGCTGCTCTAGGGACGGTCATTGTCGAGGGCATCGCCCTGACGCAATTCCAAGCCGGTCAATTTTGACTGCTATGCGCTGATTTCGGCTGCCCGGCTCGCTGCACGCAGTCATAAAAGAACGTGGTCAGTTCCTGCCGGCTTTTCAGGTGTGCATAGTCTTCGGGCTGCAGCGGTCTGCCAATATCCAGCGCCACCGTGCTGCCAAAGCGCCGAAGCGCTTCACGCATGAGCATGGCCATACGCAGGGGTTCGGCGATATGGGATGCGACGTGAAACGGACGGCTGTTGCGGCCATGAAAAAAGACGGGCACCACGGTGGGCGTGTGCTGACGGATCAACTTGGCTGCAAAGGTTGTCCAAGTGGCTTCGCGAACCGGCCCGAACCCCAACCGGTTGGCAGTCGAAACGGTTCCAGAGGGGAACAATACCAGGGGAATTCCCTGCCCCAGGGCCTGGCTTGCGAGTTGCTTGGCGCGGACATTGCGCCGCTCGGCCGCTCGCGTACGGCTAAAATCAATGGGCAGAAAATGCTGCGCCAGATCGCGGTCCTGACACAGCAGTGAATTGATGACCACCCTGAAATCCCCGGAAACCTGCAGCGCAATGTTGCACATGACCAGACCATCGAGCACGCCGAAGGGG
>JAKMEU010000041.1 GCA_022425845.1 Luminiphilus sp.
GGGTTCGCTACACTTCACCCCGAGCAGACACTTCCTTAAGGCATTCCATGAAGCTCTTTGATATTCGTCGAAAACACGCACTGCCGACCGCTGATGCCGCGCTTCCGGGCCGGGACACCGCGATGGAGGTCACCAATTGTCATGCAGTAAATGGCAACCCGATCTGCCCACCCCTGCCGGCGGGAATGCAGCAGGCTATGTTTGGTATGGGCTGCTTTTGGGGCGTAGAGCGCAAGTTCTGGCAGCAGGAAGGTGTTTACGCCACCGCGGTTGGTTACGCTGCAGGAATCACTCCTAACCCGACCTACAGGGAAGTGTGTTCCGCGCAAACCGGGCACAACGAAGTGGTTCTGGTGGTCTTTGAACCTGAGGTTGTGGCTTACGAGGCCCTCCTGAAGCTCTTTTGGGAGGGGCACGATCCCACCCAGGGAATGCGCCAGGGCAACGATGTGGGGACCCAGTATCGAAGTGGCATTTATTGTTTCAGTGACAGCCAGCGGGAAGCTGCCGAAATGTCGAGAAGGCATTACCAGGAGCGGTTGACGGCCTCAGGCTACGGCGAGATCACCACAGAAATCATGGATGCCCCGGTGTTCTACTATGCTGAGGACTACCACCAACAATACCTGCACAAGAATCCCGCAGGGTATTGTGGCGTGGGGGGTACGGGCGTTAGCTGCCCCATAGGAACGGGCGTGGTTGATACCGCGGTTTAAGACAGCCCGCGGGCGAGGGCGGCGGGAACGGCGGTATCGACACTTAGAATATGATCCCCCAGTGAGCGCGCTTGCCCACCGTGCTCTTGAATCAGTTCGATTTCATAGGGAATAAAACCGCCCTCGGGACCTATCAGGATCAGATGCGCTGCCGGGTGGGGCGCCGCCAGCATCGGGTGGCTCCCCGGATGGGCAACGTATATTGGGTTTGCGCCCGCAACTTCCTTAAGTCGGTCTTCAATGAAGGGTTTGAAACGCCTGTGCGAGTAAACGTTGGGCAGTTGTGTATTGCCACTGCGTTCCAGGCCCGCCAGCAGCGCTTGCCGCAGCCGGTCAGTGTGAAGCAGGGGACTCTGCCAAAAGCTTTTTTCGACGCGATAACTATTGATAATATGAATGTCGCCGACACCGAATTCGGCGCAGCTACGAAGAATCCGGCGCAGCATTTTGGGGCGCGGCAGGGCGAGCACGAGGGTGGCGGGGTGACGCGCAAGCGGCGGGCTGGTGAGGTTCACCGCAAGGGTTGCTGCCTCTTCGCCGATTTCGATTATCTCAGCGAGGCCTCGGTGCCCGTTGATCATTCCGACCCGCACCTGATCCCCGGCACTGGGTTTGAGGACGTTTCGCAAGTGGTCGAGACGGGCACCCGTAAGCCTGAGGGTTTGGTCTGCGGCGAGCTCTGCTTTCTCGAACAGTAGGATGTTCACCTCTAGTCCCTGCTAGGCCAGCCACAGATCGTAGTCGTCTGCAGATGCGACCGTTCCTTCAACCCAGTCGCCGGCTTTTAGACCCGGGATGGCCTCGAGATGGACGACGCCATCAATTTCCGGCGCATCACCGGCACTACGCCCGATAGCCCGCTCTCCATCCACTTCGTCGATCAATACCTGAAGTGTAGAGCCTACCTTGGCCTGTAGCTTTTGGCCGCTGATCTGCTGTTGTCGCGCCATGAAGGTCTCCCAGCGCGACTGCTTGATCTCTTCCGGGATCGGGTCAGGCAAATCATTGGCCGCTGCACCGTCGACGGCCGAGTATTGAAAACAACCCACGCGGTCCAGTTGCGCTTCATCTATAAAATCAAGCAGCTCCTCGAATTCACTTTCCGTCTCGCCGGGGAATCCTACGATGAAGGTGGAGCGCAGCGTGATATCGGGACAAACTGTTCGCCAGCGCTGGATGCGTTCCAGGGTTTTTTCCGTGGCGGCGGGACGTTTCATTCGCTGCAGTACGGCCGGGCTTCCATGTTGCAGGGGAATGTCGAGATACGGCAGGATTTTCCCTTCCGCCATCAGCGGTATCAACGCGTCGACATTGGGATAGGGGTAGACGTAATGCAGTCGAACCCAGATACCAAATTCAGCCAGCGTTTCAGCCAATGTCAGCAGATCGGATTTCAGCGGTCTGCCCTGCCAAAAGTCAGTCTTGTATTTCAGGTCCACGCCGTAGGCGCTGGTATCTTGTGAAATCACCAGCAGTTCACGCACTCCTGCTCGGACCAACCCCTCGGCTTCACGCATGATGTCGCCGATCGGTCGGCTGACCAGATCACCCCGCATGCTGGGAATAATGCAAAAACGGCAGCGGTGATTGCAGCCCTCGGATATTTTCAGGTAGGCGTAGTGGCGTGGTGTTAGCTTAATTCCCTGTGCCGGTACCAGGTCGATGAG
>JAKMEU010000092.1 GCA_022425845.1 Luminiphilus sp.
TTTTGGTGGCAGGCTATGGACCGGGCCCAAACCCAAGTGCGGTTCAGTTGATGCCCCCGTCCTCTCGATACGGCGGATTGCGACCCAAACAGCCAGAATAATGCGTCACCGTGGGGTAGCGTGTTGGGAGAGGATTGTCCCCGATGCCCTTATGAACAATACTGGGCACGAAAGCAGCAGGCCGATGGACGTCGCCTGATTAACCAAAAGGCTGGTTACTCTACGAGTGATAGGGGAGCGAGCACGCGAGATGGAATTGTTTTATGGCTGTAGAGGAATTTCTAGCGCCCCGTACACTTTCGGAGGCCCAGTCAGCTTTTGCCGCAGGGGGAGAGGCCTCGTGGCTTGCCGGGGGGACTGACTTACTGGTGGGTATCAGGCTCGGTGTGCGGGATCCCCGATGCGTTGTTGACCTAAAGCATATCCCCGAGTTGATGGCCCTCGAGATCGAATCCGACAAGGTGCATATTGGAGCCGCCGTATCCGCCTTTGACATTGTGCGGCACCCACAGATTGCTCAGATGTATCCGGGCTTGGTGGAAGCCCTTGATTTGATAGGTTCTACCCAAATTCAGGGGCGGTGCTCAGCGGGCGGCAATCTCTGTAATGCCTCGCCGGCGGCAGACAGTATTCCCGCCCTTATCGCCAATGGCGCTGTCTGCAAAATTGCGGGGCCCCGGGGCGAGCGATCAATGTCGGTGGAGCAATTCCTGCTGGGCCCCAATCAAACGGCGCTGGACGAAGGTGAACTGCTGGTCGCATTGGTGTTGCCGCGTCCGGCGGCCAGCACGGCAGATGCCTATCTACGCCTGACGCCACGCACTGAAATGGACATTGCAGTTGCGGGTACGGGAGTTTCAATCACCCTTGATGAAAGCGGCACCTGTCTGGCATCCCGCGTTGCCATTGGCGCCGTTGCGCCCACAGCGTTGTTGGTCGAAGAGGCAAGCCACGCCCTGGTCGGGTCGCAGCTGGATGAGGCGGCGGTCAGCGCGGCCGTAGCAGCGGTTCGAGCGGCTGCCGCACCCATTTCGGACAAGCGAGGCAGTGCGGAGTACCGAACCCACGTCATTGGTGTGTTGCTCGCCAGGGCTATTCGCCGGGCGCAGGCCCGCATTCAGGGGGGAGAGGCATCATGAGTACCCCACTAAACAGAATGCCCGTGCAGGCGACCGTCAATGGCGAGCCCCGGGTATTTTTGGCCAACCCCGGGCAGGTTCTTGCTGAGGTATTGCGCGATGAGCTGGAACTCACAGGCACCAAGATTGGTTGTAACACCGGAGATTGTGGCGCCTGCTCTGTCTTGCTGAACGGCCGCCTGGTCTGCTCTTGTCTGGTTCTTGCTGCAGAGGCTGAGGGTCAGTCAGTACAGACCGTTGAGGGTGTGGCTGAAGGAGGTGTTTTACATCCGGTGCAACAAAAGCTGCTGGAGCACGGAGGGCTGCAGTGTGGTGTTTGCACGCCGGGCGTTGTCATTGCGGCGAAAGCGCTTCTTGATACCAACCCCGACCCAACAGAAGAGCAGGTGCGGTACTGGCTCGCCGGTAATCTCTGCCGTTGCACGGGGTACGACAAAATCGTTCGGGCAGTACTTGATGCAGCCGGAGAGTTGCGTGGGGGGAGTGCTTCATGAATGCCCAGCAGGAATTTCAGTTTGTAGGGTCTCGTTCGATCCGTCCGGATGGTCTCGACAAAGTAACCGGTCGCGCGCGTTACGGCGCGGACCTCAATATGCAGGGACAGATCTATGGTCACATCGTACGGAGCCCCCACGCCCATGCGCTCATAACGCATATTGACTGCAGCGAAGCCCTTGCCATGCAGGGGGTCCTTGCGGTCATGACGGGTGCCGATCTGCCCGAGCCGGGTAACAGGGTGCTGGGTAGCGGCGAGGGGGCCATCGCGCTCAGGGACCTGAGTCCGATGGTGATGTCGCAGGGCAAGGTTTTGTTTCACTCGCAGCCGGTTGCGGCGGTGGCGGCGACCACTCCCGAACTCGCAGCACGTGCGGCCGCTGCGGTCACCGTGACCTATGAGACTTTGCCTGTCGTGACCGATATGCATCAGGCTCTCACCGACGGTGCCCCCATTCTGCATGACGACCGGTTTCCCGACGGACAGCCCAAAGAGCCCACCAACCTCGCCGCCCATATCACCGCGCAGGTGGGCGAGCCGGATGTTGCCTTTGAAGGCGCAGACGTTGTGGTCGAGCGAACCTATTCTGTCCCCATGTGTCATCAGGGTTACATTGAGCCCCAGGCCTGCGTGGCACGCATGGATGGAGCGGGGCAGGTCGATGTATGGTGTTGCACTCAGGGTCATTTTACCGTGCGCGGTTACACGGCCGCAGTAACGGGCATCGATGAAGGCAATATCCGGGTGACGCCATCCGAGATTGGCGGTGGTTTTGGCGGCAAGACGACAGTCTATCTGGAGCCTGTGGCGATTATTCTGTCAAAAAAATCGGGACGACCGGTGAAGATGGTCATGGATCGCGGCGATGTCTTTCGCAGTACCGGTCCGGCACCCGGTGCTGAAACGCGTGTGAAATTGGGTGCGACCCGTGCGGGCAAGTTGGTTGCGGCAGAGGTCGACTGCCTGCTCGATTCAGGGGCCTACAATGGCAACCCGGCCGGTATTCCGGCTTTCCTGGCAACAGCCTGCTACAAGCTTACCGATGCGCGTTCAACGGGTCGCTCGGTGTATACCAACAGACCTAAAATCCACGCCTACCGGGCGCCCAGTATGCCCCAGGCTACCCTTGCCTTTGAATTGGTTATCAATGAACTGGCGGCTGCCATTGACATGGACCCCATCGAGTTTCGTCTGCTCAACGCGGTGGAGGAAGGTGATATCACGATGATGGGGAGCCGCTACAACCGCATTGGTTTGCGGGAATGCCTGGAAGCGGCCAGGGACCACCCCCACTACCAGAGTGCGCTGGAGACGGGAACGGGCCGTGGCGTAGCCGCCGGGTACTGGATCAATGCGGGCCTGCAATCCAGTGCGACCCTCAATGTCACTGGCGATGGGCACGTCGCTGTCCTCACCGGTAGCCCTGACATTGGTGGATCCCGCGCCTCCATGGCCCTGATGGCCGCCGAGGTGCTGGGCATTCCTCTGGAGCGCATTCACCCTCAGGTTGTGGCCACCGATGCCGTGGGGCATTGTGACGTCACTGGGGGCAGCCGAACGACCCTCGCAACCGGGCAGGCTGTCATTCAGGCCGCTGAGCAACTGGTCGCCGAGCTGTGTCGCCGTGCGGCGACAGACTGGCAGGTGGAGCCGGAATCCGTGACGTGGTCCGGTGGGGCAGCACACCATGAGGACAAAAGCATGGACTTTGAAGCCCTCGCTCGCCGCGCCGGCAGTATGGGGGGGCCGTTGACGGTTTCAAGCTCACTGACATCCGCCAGCGCGGCACCGGCTTTCGGCGTCCACCTATGCGATGCAGAGGTTGATAAGGAGACAGGCCGAACCACCGTTACCCGCTACACCGCAATACAGGATGCCGGTAAAGCCATTCATCCTGACTATGTCGAGGGGCAGATGCAGGGCGGGGCGGTTCAGGGTATCGGCTGGGCGCTGAATGAGGAGTACCTGTACGATGATCAGGGGGTCCTGCAGAATCCGGGCTTCCTTGACTACCGCATCCCGGTTGCGTCGGATCTTCCCCGAATCGATACGGTGATTGTGGAGGTTGCCAACCCCCTGCATCCCTTTGGTGTTCGCGGCGTCGGGGAGGTTCCCATCGTCCCGCCCATGGCGGCCGTGGCCCAGGCGGTATTCAATGCTGCCAATATCAGGGTCATGGATTTACCACTTAATCCGCCCAAACTAGCCAAAGCGCTCATGAGTTCCGAGACGTCGTAGCAGTATGTCCCCGTCACCGGGAGGCAGCGGAAATGCACGGTAGCTGGCGGCCAACGGCAGATGCGTCACGGGCCTGCGCGTCGCTTCGGTTCGTCGAGGGGGGCCATGAAGGCAGGGCGGTATAATCGTAGGCGATCGGCAGATAGAGGGTGGGCCTGATCGAATAGCATCAACAAGAATCAGATCGAGAAAAATAACAAGGTGGTGATCATGAGTGAGTCGTTTGCAGGCTTGAGCGAGATGAGTGGTGCGCTCCAACTGGTGTTGGTGCTGGTCCTGCTGATCGCCGTGGTGCTGTTTTACAGTGCGTCCAAAAAATTTATGCGCTATTTCCGCGGCCAAAGTGCCAATGCATCGAAGTTGGACCCGGAAGAATAGCCCCCGCCATGGGCGGCTGCCCGTCAACTTCAGCTTGACAGATCTTCCCTGAAAGTCCGTGCCAGAGTTTGGTCTGGCCAACGTACTGCCACGAAATAGCCCACCAATAACGCTGAGAGGAATGATGGCGGCATGGTCTCCAGGGCCGTGAAATAAGGTCCGACGGAATCCAATTCCTGTAATACAAACTTACTGACGATAGTCATCGAAAACCCCGTCACCATGGCGGCGATGGCGGCCCGTTCGGTAAAACGCTCCCAGAACAGGGACAGGATGATCATCGGACAGAAGGTGGCAGCGATGCCCGACCAACCAAAAATAACGAACCAGAAAATCGTGCGCTCGGGTGAGAGCACAGAGACCAGCAGGGCGATCCCGAGAGAAAAACCGGCCAGGAGCAGTGTCGCCCGGCGGCACAGGGTCGCTGCCCGCGCGTCTGTCAGGTTGGGGTTGTAGATGCGTTCATACAGATCATGGGTGATGGAACCTGCGGCCATGACGATCAGCGATGAGACAGTTGACATGATGGCAGAGAGCACGGCTGCGACGTACAGCCCGACCAACCACGGGGGAAAGGTGTAGGACACCAGTTCGGGCAAAACGTTCTGGGCGCCATTGCCGAGCACCGCCTCTGGGTCGACACCCTCTGTGGTGAAAATGTAGCGACCCAGGACGCCGATAGAGACCGCAGAGAAATCGGCGAGCAGGGTGAAGACCACGGCAACCCACTTGCCCCTGTTTATCTGCGATTCATCCCTGATGGCAATGAGACGTGCAAAGACCTGCGGTGAGCCCAGAAAGCCCAGCCCAATCAGCGCCATGCCGGTGACCGCCGCCAGGTTCATAAGGGTGAATCCCCCGGGGCCCCACAGTTGCGTCAGGCCCGGATCGATTGCTGAAAGACTCGAGTAAATGGCATCGCTGTTGGACAGCGACAGCCAGGCGACTACCGGCAGCAGCACAAGGCAGGCCAGCATGATGGCGCCTTGCAGCATGTCCGTCCAGGCAGCTGCTAGAAACCCGCCAGCAATACAGTAGGTAGTGACGATGACAAACCCGACGATGGCGCCGGTCATGTAGTTCCAATCCAAAAATGTTTCGAAGGCGGAGCCAGTGGCATCGATCTGTGCAGCGATGTAAATCAGGACGAAAATCGTCAAGGCCGTGGCGGACAGTATTCTCAGGGTATGCGTGTTGCAGCGGAACCGGCTGACCATGTAGTCGATCACGGTAATGGCGTTGTATTGGTCTGTCAGGCGCTTGAAGCGACCTGCCATAAGGAACCACATGGCCGCCACGCCCAGTATCTCTCCCAGGACGACCCAGTAGGCCGAAAATCCCACCATGGCGCCCATGCCCGTTAGCCCGAGGAGCAGCCAGGCTGACTCACCGGTGGCCTGGGCCGAGAACGCAGCCACCCAGAATCCCAGCGACTTGCCCCCTATAACGAAGTCCCTCATGGTTCGAACGCGTCGGGAAGCGAGGTAACCCAGCAGCAAAAGGACGCTGAAGTAGACAGCGATCATGAAATATTTCTCAAACATCTGAAGTGCTCGCGTTGTCGATGCCTTGGGGAAAGCGCTTGATTTCCATAGGCCACAGGTTTGCACAGGATGCGGGTGAGTGCATCATCGAATTGCCTGAGCACAGCCTGGAGGGCGCTGCGTCGACAGCATTCATTGGCTTCCAGAGTTTGTGGTCGACGGCTCGGTCAAGCGATCAGCGGGCGCATGCCGTTGCAACAGAGCCCCGTCACTGGATTGTGCGGAGAACGCCAGAAAAGGCCCATCCATAGCCTGTGTACACAGGAGGGGCCGAGATGTTCGCTGTGAGTCGGGTGCGCTGTCAGCGCCGCGCGGTCAGTGATCGTGATCGCATTGGCAGGTCTCTGCAGCCTTTCCAGCGGAACTCCCCGTATCCTGTGCCTGGGTGCTGGTATCCACTGTTTTACCCGGCCCTTCGTAAACCGTAATACAGCCGGACAGCAGTCCGGTCATCAGCAGGGCTGTGATGATGGTAGTGATACGTTGCATGAGTGTCCTCCTTGACCATGGGAAATGGGTTGAAACGCTCCAAAAGTGGATCGTTCGCGGCGATACTATCGAAGTAAAGGCCCTCACTGGCACATCATATTTGACCAATCTTTTCTGGGGCGCCTCTTTAGGTTTTCACCCGCAGCCCAATGCCGTTCTGATAATCTGGGGCTATACAAGGTGCTGCAACACATCCAATCAAACGGGGCTGATGTTGAGAGACCGATTTGGGAGTATTCGATGTCGTTAACTGTGGGGATGCTGACCGCGGTGGTTTTTGGGGGCGTGCTGCTTGCGGTGGTCGGTTACCTGGTGGCTGCTTTGCGCTTTCGATCGCGTGAAGCCGAACTGTCAGGGCGGCTGCAGAAAGAGCAGGAGCTCGCCGACAACGACAGGGGGCATTTAACGCAAAAGGTGGACATCCTGGAATCGCAGCTTGCGACGTTACGTCCTCTTGAAGCCCAGCTCGCTTCAGAGCAATCGCGCTCCAACAGGCTGCAGCAAGACCTGGAGGAGGGCCGAAGCGAACTGAAAACGTTGCGCGGTGAGGTAGAGCGTCTGACCCGGGAAGCGGCGGTGCTCCAGACGCAGCGCGAGCAGCAGGACACCGCTCTCCGTGAGCAAAAGGACTTTCTTAAAAATTCCAGCGATTCGTTGAATCAGCAGTTTGAGAATCTTGCCAATAAGGTTTTTGAGCAGAAGGGCAAGCAATTTACTGAGGCTAACCAGACTACACTTGACGGCATTCTCAAGCCCCTGAAAGAGCAGATTGCGGGTTTTCAGAGTCGGGTCAACGAGGTCCATGACGCGTCGACGAAGAGCCACAGCTCGTTGCAGCAGGCGATCACCGGTGTCAAAGACTTGAGCCTGAAGATCGGTGAGGATGCGAACAACCTGACGACCGCATTGAAGGGGAATTCCCAGCAGCGAGGCGCCTGGGGCGAGGCGCAGTTGCAGCGTACCTTGGAGATGAGCGGCCTTGTTGAGGGCGACCACTACACAACACAGGACAGCTTTACTGACGATGCCGGTAAAACCAAGCGAACTGATTTTGTTATTCGCCTGCCCGAGGGTCGACAGCTCATTATTGACAGCAAGGTGACGCTGAATGCTTATGAGCGGGCTGTGGCTGCGGAAACGCCTGAGTTGTATGAAAAGGCCATGGCCGAGCATATTATCGCCGTGCGAAAACATATCGATGATTTGGCCTCGAAGGACTACACCAATCTGACGGGTCTCAAAAGCCCGAGCTATGTCTTGATGTTTATGCCCCTTGAGTCGGCCTACATCGAGGCCCTTAAATACAATTCTGATCTGTTTCAGGATGGGTTCAACAAGCAGGTGGTACTGGTCTCCCACACGACGCTGATACCGATCTTACGCACCGTGGCCAATCTCTGGATGCTGGAGCGCAGCAATGCAGAAGCCAAAGAGATCAGCGATATGGCGGCAGATATTTATAACAAGGTCGCTGGGGTTGCCGAGCACCTGCGTTCCCTCGGTGGCTCTCTGGCAACGGTAGGCAACCATTTCAATAAAACGGTGGTGGCCCTCGCAGGTAAGCAGGGGTTGTTCGGTAAGGTCGAGAAGTTTGAAAAAGTATCTACCCGGGTCACAAAAGCCCTGCCCGACCTGGAGCCACGGGACCTGGACCTTGATACCAGTCGTCTCGATCTGATTGTGGAGCCCGTTGAAGATCCGGAGGTGGCGCTTATCCCACCGGAACCGGACGTGGCGCTGGCATCTGAAATGAAGGCCGCTGAGGGAGAAGACGATGCCGATGCAGATGACAATGCCGATGCAGAGGACAATGCCGTTCAGTGAGCCGCTTCAGTCTGCTCACGGCGTGGGTTGACCTGACCCAAAGGCTGAACCTTCAAGCGGTACCGTCCCGGCTCAGGGGTATCAACCGTTCGCATTTTCCCTTCGCGTCAAAAACGATGGTAAAGCTGCCATAGATACCTGAAGTCGAGACGTAGGGCTTGAGCAGTTCCCAGGGTAAGTTCAGGGTCCGACCGTCCCTCGCGGTGACCTGGATGCGGTTTTTTTTGGCCCGGTAAAACAGCAAAACCTTCTCTTTACTCAGTCCAATATCGAATGTGGCCTCAGGCATTCATGTCCCTCTACCGGGTGGCGTGTTGTCGCAAGCCGCACAAGCCTTGGCGTGCCCAGCCAATCCTCCGGGTGGCGCACCAGCCACACTGCAAGCTGCAGAACACGATGGTTGTACCCGTGATGATCGTATTCAGGAGGGTTTGGCTATGAAACAGCTAGATTTGATCCCAGTCCAGAGTTCGGGACATGAAAATTCCCAGATGTCTGGCGCGCAGGAGAGCAAAGAAGTCGCGTCAAGTGGAGAGCGTGCATCCAATGACGCCAGCTATACCCAGGACTGGCTGGATGAGTACCTGGTGTACAAATAATCGGCTCGGCGATGGCCCGCACCGCTCACCGCGAAATGCCAACCGGCTTGCCGCTCTGTCTATTTGCCTCTACCCCGGCAATGCGAGCGTATGAACACTGAGGTCCAACGATACGTGTGTGTCGCTCTCGCCTTGTTTCTATGGAGTGTTATGGTACTTCTCTGTTCCAGGCCGTATTGAAGTCACGGGTCCTGCGAAAGGTTCATCTGGGCCCTTCATCCCATAGGCCATTCAGTTACTGGCAACACGGTTGATTACTGATGGAGATAACATTTGCGCACTCAAACCTGGATGCTGATGATGGGGTTCCTGGTTCTTCTCGGTTGCTCCAAACCGGATACCATTCCCCCGGAGCCCCTGGCGACCCTTGCCAATACCTATTGGAAGTTAACCGAGCTGGATGGCATGCCGGTAGTGATGGACCCGGGCCAGGAACGGGAGTCCTTTTTTCAGATACAGGAGGGGCCCGGAACGGTGAGGGGCTTCTCGGGATGCAATCGATTTTCAGGTGCCTACCGTCTTGACGGCCACATCCTGTCTCTGGGTCCATTGGCGGTCACCCGCAAAGCTTGTATCGTTGCTGTGGAGTCGGAGCGGAAGTTCCTTGAGGTACTTGAAGAGACGGCGACATTCGCCATAGC
>JAKMEU010000149.1 GCA_022425845.1 Luminiphilus sp.
GAGGATGACACCGAGACGGCTGACGCGGTGACCCTGGATATTGGGGAGCTGGTTGCGCAGCTGGAAAAGCTCGAATTCAGGCGCATGTTTTCAGGCGATATGGATGCAAATAACGCCTATCTTGATGTGCAGTCGGGTTCCGGCGGGACCGAGGCGCAGGATTGGACCGAAATGCTGCTGCGTATGTACCTGCGCTGGGGCGAGAGCAAGGGCTTTAAGGCGACCGTGGTAGAGGCGTCTGCAGGGGAAGTGGCGGGACTGAAAAGCGCCACGGTGCAGTTTGAAGGCGAATATGCGTTTGGCTGGCTGCGGACCGAGACGGGTGTGCATCGCCTGGTGCGCAAGTCACCCTTTGACAGTGGCGGGCGTCGTCACACGTCTTTTGCCTCAGTGTTTGTATCGCCTGAAATCGACGACAATATTGAAATAGAAATCAACCCGGCTGACCTGCGCATCGATACCTATCGCTCCTCTGGAGCGGGCGGGCAGCACGTCAATACAACCGACTCCGCTGTGCGTATTACCCATGAGCCAACCAATACCGTGGTCAGTTGCCAGACCGAGCGGTCCCAGCACCAGAATAAAGACAATGCCATGAAGCAACTGCGAGCCAAGCTGTATGAACTGGAGGTGCTGAAGCGGTCTGCCGACAAGCAAGCGCTGGAGGACAGCAAGGCTGATATCGGCTGGGGTAGCCAGATTCGCTCCTACGTGCTCGACGACGCCAGAATCAAGGATCTTCGTACGCAGGTAGAGACCCGGAACACGCAGGCCGTGTTGGATGGCGATCTGGATAAATTTATAGAAGCGTCCCTCAAAAAGGGACTTTGATCGAAGGCTGGGAAGGTCACGAGCTATGAAGGATTCGGACAATATGGATGCGGAAGCAGCCGTTTCTACCGATGAAAATAAGCTGATTGCGGAACGTCGTGCCAAATTGGCCACACTGCGTGCCAACGGGCAGCCTTTCCCCAATGACTTTCGCCGAACCGCTCTGGCGGAAACGCTACAGCGAGATTTTCTGGAGACAGGTAAGGAAGAGCTGGAGGCCCGCAATACGGTCTTTTCGGTCGCAGGCCGGCTTATACGAAACAGGGGTGCCTTCCTGCTCATTCAGGATGGCTCTTCTACGCTGCAGCTCTACGTCAACAGAAAGGCACTGGACCCAGAGACACTGGATGCCATCAAGAGCTGGGATCTGGGCGATATTGTTGCGGCCTCGGGGCCTCTGCACCGCAGCGGTAAGGGGGACCTGTATATCAACATGGCATCCGCGCGACTCCTGACCAAGGCGCTGCGACCACTGCCAGACAAATACCATGGGCTTGCGGACCAGGAGACGCGCTATCGCCAGCGATACGTCGACCTCATAGCCAACCCCGAGAGCCGTGAGTTGTTCCGGATGCGTTCGGCGGCGATCAGCTTTATTCGCCGCTTTCTGGATGACCGGGGTTTTATGGAAGTTGAAACACCCATGCTCCACCCCATTCCGGGGGGCGCGGCGGCGAAGCCGTTTGTCACCCACCACAATGCCCTCGATATGCCCATGTACCTGCGCATCGCGCCTGAGCTGTATCTCAAACGGCTCACGGTGGGTGGCTTTGAAAAAGTGTATGAAATCAATCGCAATTTCCGTAATGAGGGATTGTCCACGCGCCACAATCCCGAGTTCACCATGCTCGAGTTCTACTGGGCCTATGCGGACTTCAACGACGCCATGGATCTCACCGAAGCCCTGATGCAGGGGCTCGCAGAGGCGCTTCTGGGAACGACAATGGTTCCCTACGGCGAGCTGCAACTGGATTTTGGACGACCTTTTGAGCGCCTGACCGTTTTGGAGGCCATCAAAAAGTACAACCCCGATTTGACCGATGAGCAGCTGGGTTCTGTCGAGGCAGCGGCGGCGGTAGCGGCGGGGCTCGGTATTGAAGTCAAGCCGACCTGGGGTCTGGGAAAGATCCAGATCGAAATCTTTGAGGCCACTGCCGAGCACCGTCTTGAGCAACCAACCTTTGTCACGGCTTACCCCACCGAGGTCTCACCCCTGGCCCGCCGTAATAATGATGATCCCTTCATCACCGATCGGTTTGAGTTTTTTGTCGGGGGTCGGGAGATCGCCAACGGGTTTAGCGAGCTTAATGATCCCGAGGATCAGGCGGAGCGTTTCAACGCTCAGGTTGCTGAGAAAGAGGGAGGGGACGAGGAGGCCATGCACTTTGACCACGACTATGTCCGAGCTCTGGAATACGGCATGCCACCCACAGCGGGGGAGGGGATCGGGATTGACCGGCTCGTGATGTTGCTCACAGATGCGGCATCGATCCGCGATGTTTTATTGTTTCCCCACATGCGGCCAGAGGATTAGCGCTGGTCGCTTCAGCAGTGCAGTGCTATTCTCTGGCGAAGCCAAGAAGAGCCCCACTGTGACGCCTGACCTTCGTTCACGCCTTGCCCTCGCCATTGCAGCTGCGATCCTGCTCGCGGGGTGTGCCACCCCCGAACCCCAAACCGCCGCGCCTGAGCCCGAGGTAGCAGAGGTTGAACTCAACCTGCCGGAACCCGTGGACGAGACGTCCTGTGATTGCGATGCTGTGGTGGAGGTGCAGGAAAATTACTTTGACCGCGGAGTTCGTGCCTTGGCCGCGCGTGATTATGAGCAGGCGGGCATCTACTTTGAGCGCCATCGCGACAGCGAGGGTTCCGAAGCGCAGCGGGAAGCTGATGTGGGTATCGCCTTTGTGACGCTGATGAGTGAGGCGAGCATTGCGACGAGTGAGAGCGGCTCCAGCGGTGTTGATGAGCGTGCAGAGGTCATGATTCTGGCGCTGGCCGCCGTTCAGACGCTGGAGGGGCGCATTGAGGCGCTGGACGCACTCAATAAGGCGATTTCCGAGGACCTGGAGAAACGGGAAGAGGCGCTTAAGCGGCTTCGGGATTTGACACTGGGCCAGTAAGTGGCAGCCTCACCGTAAAGCATGATCCCTCATCGGCTGCGCTACGCAACGTAATTTCGCCTCCGAGCATGGTGCAAAAGTCCCGCACAATCGCCAATCCCAGCCCTGTACCGCCATATTTCGTGCCCGTTGTGACCTCGGCCTGCTCGAAGGTCTCAAACACGCGCTCCTGCTGTTCTGCGGTCATACCGATACCGTCATCAGCCACTGAGAGCATCAGCCAGCCATCCTCCGACCGGGTACTCACTTTGATTACACCGTTTTCCGTAAACTTGCAGGCATTGCTGAACAGGTTGGTAACAATTTGCTGGAGTTTCCCCGGATCACTGAACATGCTGATACTGTCATCGTCACCGAGGTCAAGCTCAAGGCGGTTGTCCCGCTGGGAAAGTAGTGGCGAGAGTGCATCACAAACCTGCAGCACCAGCGGCACCGGCTGAAAGTCTTCCAGACTGACCTGCATCTTCCCGGTCTCAATCTTGGACAAATCGAGTATTTCATTGATCAGGCCCAACAGCTGCCGGCCCGACAGAATAATGGTGCCCAGGTCATGATGGACCTGGTCGCGATCGATGTCGCCAGGATCTCCCAACTCATCCTGCAGCATTTCGCTGTAGCCGATGATGGCGTTGAGGGGCGTCCGGAGCTCGTGACTGACGTTGGCCAGAAACATGGATTTTGCCGCGTTGGCGGCGTCAGCATCCGCCTTGGCGCTGTTCACTTCTTCAATGGCCGTGGCCAGCTTTCCCGACATGTCATTGAAGGTGCGGGCCAGATCCTGAATCTCCCCGGCATCCCTGTGCTCGTCGATGCGATAGGTCAGGTCGCCCGAACCAAACCGCTGAACTCCGGTCTTTAGTCGCAGCAGGCTGGAATTAGCTGAGCGAATAAGAAGAATCACCAGCAGCATGGTGACAGCGATGGTAGTAACAAAGCCGATGACTGTGATGCGATCGGTGAGGCGGATGGTGCCGTCGATGGTGCTTGAGCGCTGGATAGCCAGAAATTCCTGACGCTGATCAAGCTCCTCCAGTTTCTGCCGGGTGTCGTTGTATTGAATGGGAGATTCAACCGACGCAGACGCGCCGGGTCGATTGTAGTTGCTGTAGAACTCCTCCCACTCTTCGAGCAGGGCAGTCGCGCTGTCAAACAGGCGACGGTAATAGTCGTCAGTGGTCTCTCCGCCCAGTGCGCCCAGGCGCCCCAGGCGTTGTCGGAGTAAATCGAGGTCAGCCATGGCGGTATCACGTTCGGCTTGATCCAGCGGTTCGTCGGTTGTTTCCCGCAGCGTCGCCAGAACCAGAACCTGCTGCCGCGCGGTTTCCAGTCCCTGTTCCAGGTCATTGACCAGTTGTGCGGCCGCGGCCGCGTCACGGTAGGCCACCAAGCTTTCACTCCGGGCAAAACTGCCCCAAAGGTGGGTGGCCACGTTGATGGCAAACAGCGTCAGGATGGCGACCGAGAATAAATACAGTCTTGCGCGCAGGCTGAGAGATGTATTCCTGAGCTTCATGACGCGAGTAGATGCTCTATCTTGACCAGTAGCTCTGGAAAGTCGATGGGCTTGGTAGCGTAATCATCGCAACCCGAGGCCAGTGCCTGTTGGCGATCACTTTCCATGGCGTGTGCGGTCAGGGCAATGATGGGAATTGATTTCAAGGCGACATCCTGACTCGCTTCCCGAGCAACGGTCCAGCCGTCTTTAACCGGGAGATTGATGTCCAGCAGTACGAGGTCGGGTTTCGCCCCATGCATTTTATCCAGTGCTTCCTGCCCATCTGCCGCTGAGATCACGGTGTAACCCGCCCGCATCAAGCGGCGCTGCAGCATTTCGCGATTGACGTCATTGTCCTCAACAAGAAGCAGTTCGCAGCCTTTCTCCCGGGTCATTTTTCAGCTCCCAGAACGGCATGGACACGCAGCTCTTCTTCGATTCCCTTCACAGACAAGGCTTTTGATTCTCCAAATTGATAAGGCTGTCCAAGTCGGTCCCGGGTGCTTTCAGAGATCAGGATTTCACCCGGACCAGCGACATCTTCTATGCGTGAGGTTACGTTCATGGCGTGCCCTACGAACCCATATTTTGAACGCCGTTCACTACCAATGTTGCCCGCCACTACAGACCCTGTATTAAGGGCCAGGGCCATCTGTACTTCGGGCAGGTCATCATCCCGGTTAGCGGCATTGACCTCGGCCATGGCAGCTTGCATCGCGAGGGCGCAGCTCACAGCGCGGTCGGGATCGTCATCATTGCGGCTGGGTGCGCCGAAGACTGCGAGCACCGCGTCACCCAGAAATTCGTCAATGGTTCCGCCGTATTCCAGAATAATGTCAGTCATACGACCCAGGTAGCGATTGAGGAGCTTAACCACCTGCTGGGGCGGCAGATGCTCAACCAAAGAGGTGAAGCCCCTAATATCAGACATCATGATGGTGACCTCGCGCAGGTCGCCCCCGAGTTCCAGTCCCTCGGGCCGCTCCAGAATTTCATCCACGATGTCATCCGAGAGGTAGCGTCCGAAGGTGGCCCGGATAAACTGCTCGCGCCGTTCCAGTTGCTCCCGGTAAAGTTCCTCCCGATCATGCCAGCGCTTGCGTTCAATCCCTGCGGAGATACGCGCCTGCAGCAGCACGGGATTGAAGGGCTTGAGCAGGTAGTCGTCGGCTCCTGCCTCTATGCATCCGACGATCTGGTCCATGTCCTGCTGCCCGCTGATCATCACCACCGGGGTCGCCCGCAGGCGTTCATTCTCCTTCAGGCGCCTGAGGACCTCCGCGCCCCCGATGCCGGGCATGACCAGGTCAAGCAGCACGACATCGACACCCATGGTATCGAGTAGCTCGAGGGCTTCTTCGCCGGATTCCGCGGTGATCACCGTGTGACCGGTTTTTTGCAGTAATCGCGATACCAACTCACGATTTTCGGGCAGATCGTCCACCGCGAGAATGACACCGGGTTCATCGCTGCGTAATAGCGGTGCTGTGGCCTGCGCAGCCGTCTCGGTCTGGGATGGTTCATCTTTCGCGGCTGCGAGAACGGTTATCAGGGTATTTCGCAGGCGTTTGGGTAGTCCCGGGTCCTCTTCCAGCAACATTTCCGCGTAGCCCCGTATGGCGCCGATAATATTTCTTCGGTCGTGCCGTGCTTTGGCTCCGGGCGAGTTGAGGATTTCATCCAGTCGTATGTTGGCTTTAAACAGCTGTGCAAGGTCATCCTGTGCCGTCTCGTCCAGCGTGCCTTTACTGGTCTTCGATTGGGTATACAGCGTGGATACAGCGTCCCGTACGGCCGCCGCCCATGTATCTACCGTCGCTCCCGAATCGGACCGTTGAATCACTGCAGAACCTCTTTGTGGGTGTTTTGGTAACAAACTCAGGCGACAAGTCGCCTTTTGCGTCTGATTTTCCCCGTAACGACAGAGGATGGATGACGCATTCCTCGCTGTAATGGTAATATTGCAACATTAAGCAGGTTTCAAGGATAGGATATCAATGTTGAATCAGGTGGAAATTTTTCACGGTCTCAACGAGGGCGAGCTTCAGGCGCTGGAAGGGAGCTCCAGTACACGCTCTTTCCCCAAGAATACTGTGGTTATCCACGAGAATGACCCCGCAGACTCCCTGTTCGTCATCGAGAGCGGCAAGGTCAAAGTTTACTGTTCGGACAAGAACGGCAAAGAATTCATTATGAACACGCTGGGTCCCGGGGATTATTTCGGCGAACTGGCGCTGTTGGACGATTCCACCCGGTCTGCTTCGGTACGAACCGTGGAAAAGTGTGAGTTCCGCGTAGTGATGAAGGAAGATTTCAACGGTGTGCTCGATGAGCACCCCAATATCGCCCGCCAATTGATCAGTAATCTGGCTGGCCGGGTGCGGAAGCTAACGGCTGATGTGAAGAGCCTGGCGCTGCAGGATGTCTATGGACGCGTTGCCAACGTGCTCATGGATCTGTCCGAGGAGCGGGGGGATGGCACCCTGTTCATTCCGGAAAAACTGACCCAGCAGGACATTGCCGACCGTGTTGGTGCCTCCCGAGAGATGGTCGCCCGAATACTCAAAGACCTGACGATCGGAGAGTACATCCGCTTTGAAGGCCGGCACATCATTATCAACACGCGTTTGCCCGCCAAATACTGATTTCTCTTAATCCCCGTCCGATGCAGGCGTTACTGAGGTGACGTCTGCGGTCAGCCTGCCGCTGGCCAGACGGACATTTATCTTGTCGTCGGTGGCTGTATTTTCAGCGCTGCGCACAATGCGGCCATCGGCCGTTGTCACCAGAGCATAGCCCCTCGCCAGCGTGTTTTCCGGCCCCAATGTCCGTATGAGCTGTTCTTTTTGCGCGACTTCACTGGTGAGTTGTCGCAGGACGCGGGTCATGCCCTGGCCGAGGCGCTGGGTTTTGCCGTCGAGTGTGCTCTTCAGCTCGGCGATGTTGTGCCGCGGATGGCGGGACTTCAGTCGGTGAGCGAGGTTATCCAGAGCAGCGCGGTCTCTGTCCAGTTGCCCGCCAATTAAGGTGTTCAACTGGCGTGTGTGACTCCCCAGCACTGCGCGTTGCTGCGTCACGTTCAGCCCCGGATGTCGCAAACGCGCGCGCAGGTGCCCCACAGTATCCCTGATCAAATTCAGTCGGCGTCGCATCAAGCCCTGCAGAAAACGCTGGGCATCGTCCAAACGCTGACTCCACTCCGTGGTATCGAGGGTGACCAACTCAGCGGCCGCTGTGGGCGTTGCCGCACGCTGGTCGGCCACAAAATCAGAGATGCTGAAATCCACCTCATGCCCGACAGCCGAAACAACAGGGAGTACTGATTCAACAACCGATCGCGCCAGTCCCTCGTCATTGAAAGCCCATAGGTCTTCGGCGGACCCGCCACCTCGGCCCATGATCAGAACGTCCAGAGGAAGAATGCCTTTCAGGTGTAATTCATTGGCCTGACGCAGCGCGTTGATCAGTGCGGGGGCCGCTTCTGTGCCCTGAACAGGCACGGGGAACAGAAATAACCGCGTCATCGGGCTGCGCCGTTCAATGACCGAGATGATGTCGTGCAGGGCGGCGCCGCTGGCAGAGGTTATGACGCCCACGTTTCTCGCATCATCGGGCACTGGTTTTTTGCCTTCTGCATCAAACAGGCCCTCCGCCATCAACTTGGCCTTGAGTTTGTCGAACGCCTGTTGCAGGGCGCCATCTCCCGCTTTCTGCATGTGCTGGGTAATCAGCTGAAACTCACCGCGGTTGGCGTACAGGCTCACGCGCCCGCGAACCTGCACGTGATCTCCTTTGGCGGGGCGGAAGCGTACCCGGGCGTTGGCCCTGCCGAACATGGCACAGCGAACCTGTGCATCGGCATCTTTCAGAGTGAAATACCAGTGTCCCGAGCTGGCGGCCGTGAAATCGCTGATTTCCCCCTCCACCCGCACCTGGTCAAAGTGGCTCTCCAGGAGGGTCTTGGCTTGCTGATTCAGCTCACTGACCGAAAGGGCAGGCTTGATGTCTGGGATTTCAGTCAAAGCAATCGGTTCCGCTGTTATTTACCGAGTTTGCGTGCAAACGCTATAATGCACAGTTTACCAGAGACCGGGTACCACACCGGGCTCTTATTGAGGACTCTATGCTGCGTATTGCCCAGGAAGCACTGACCTTTGACGATGTACTCCTGCAACCGGGTTATTCGGAGGTCACCGCGAAGGATGTATCCCTCGCAACCCACCTGACACGCAACATTGCCATGAACATTCCCCTGTTGTCGGCGGCGATGGACACGGTCACAGAGGCCCGCCTTGCGATAGCGCTGGCGCAGGACGGGGGTGTTGGCATCATCCACAAAAACATGTCGGTTACAGAGCAGTCCGAGCAGGTCCGACGCGTCAAGAAGTATGAGAGTGGCGTGGTCAAGGATCCCATTACTATTCAGGAAAGTGCCACGATTAACCAATTGCAGGAGTTGACGCGGGCCAACGGCATCTCGGGCGTGCCAGTACTGCGCGGCGATGATCTGGTGGGCATCGTGACGCGTCGGGATGTGCGCTTTGAAACGGATCTGGATAAACCCATTTCGGCCATCATGACCCCTCGGGACCGCTTGGTAACCGTCCGGGAAGGTGCGCCCTCGGAGGAGGTGCAACAGTTACTCCATCAGCACCGCATCGAGAAAATTTTGGTGGTAAACGACGACTTTGGCCTGTGTGGCATGATCACCGTCAAGGACTTCGACAAGGCAGAGAGCTTTCCCCTCGCCTGCAAAGACAGCTTTGGCCGTCTGCGTGTGGGCGCGTCAGTGGGCACCAGCCCAGACACGGACGAACGCATTGAGGCGCTTGTTGCGGCGGGTGTCGATGTTCTTGTTGTGGACACAGCACATGGGCATTCGCGTAACGTGATTGATCGCGTGCGGCTCATCAAGGAACAGTACTCGGGCGTCGATGTGATTGGCGGCAACATTGCTACCGGCGAAGCGGCCCTGGCTCTCTACGAAGCCGGCGCTGATGGCGTAAAGGTGGGAATAGGCCCGGGCTCAATCTGTACCACGCGCATTGTAACGGGCACAGGGGTTCCCCAGATCACAGCCATCTCGAACGTGGTTGAGGCGCTTGGAGACCGCGATATCCCGGTGATCGCAGACGGCGGCATCCGTTTTTCAGGTGATATCGCCAAGGCGATCGTTGCCGGTGCCCATGCGGTTATGATGGGGTCGATGTTTGCCGGAACCGAAGAGGCGCCTGGAGAGGTTGAGCTTTACCAGGGGCGAACGTACAAGGCCTATCGGGGTATGGGGTCTATTGGTGCCATGGCCCAGAAACAGGGTTCTTCTGATCGCTATTTTCAGGATTCCAGTGTCGGTCCCGAGAAACTGGTCCCGGAGGGCATTGAAGGCCGCGTGCCCTACAAAGGCCCCGTGTCTGCCATCATTCAGCAACTGATGGGCGGCGTACGATCGGCTATGGGTTATGCGGGCTGCGCTACGGTGGCTGATATGCGCACCCGCCCGACCTTTGTTCGCGTAACCGCAGCCGGGATGTCTGAATCCCACGTGCACGACGTCTCCATTACCAAGGAAGCGCCCAACTATCCCGTTCGTTAAACGGTACTGACGCCGAGGGCAATGTGACCGCAGATATTCACCAGCACCGAATCCTCATTTTGGATTTTGGTTCTCAATACACCCAGTTAATCGCCAGGCGCGTCCGCGAAGTGGGGGTGTACAGTGAAATCCACGCCTGGGATATGCCCGAGAGCGATATCCGGGCCTTTAATCCCAGTGGCGTGGTCCTCTCTGGGGGGCCGGAGTCGGTAACCCAGCCAAATTCACCCCGCGCACCCGAGGTGGTTTTCGAGTTGGGTGTGCCCGTGTTGGGTATTTGCTACGGCATGCAGACTATGGCGGTCCAGATGGGCGGTGCCGTCGAGGGTTCGGAAACGTCAGAGTTTGGCTACGCCCAGATTCGACGAAAAACTGAGGGCGGGTTGCTACACGACATCAGCGATCAACTCGACAGCAGCGGGCAGATGATACTCGATGTCTGGATGAGCCATGGCGACAAGGTCGTGACGCTGCCCGAGGACTTTTTGCTGACCGCTGAAACGGACAGCTGTCCTATTGC
>JAKMEU010000190.1 GCA_022425845.1 Luminiphilus sp.
AACTGCTCAAACCAGGCTTTCATTGGTCACTCTCCGGTGCAAACACCATTGTGAGCGTGAATCGCTCGCGATTAGCTCGATTATCAAGCGTGAATGCAGCGGGTGCGGTCACCTCAGAGAATAACCCGGCCTCCGCCAAAACTGCTTGATAATCAGCCGCATTTACTGCCAGCCCTGAGACGGTGAGCACGTTCCCTTCGATGGAAAGCCGATTGAGGTAGACCGCGTCTGGTGTGACTGCTGACAGCCTGTGCAACCACGGCCGATAAGATGCGTGCCCTGACATAAAACCTCTTGCCTCAGCCACCCGGCCCTGGGTCTCAACTAACGCCTCGCGAACCCTTACAATGTCCTTTACGCGCCGCTCTGTAGCTTGCAGCATATCGTCATACTGCTGAGCGGTTTGAGCAGTCCAGATGACGGGTATCACACTAAGGAAAGCAATCCCTGAGACGCCTGCCACCAATCGCAACGCGAACTGGCGCAATCTCGCTATATAGGGCGCATCAAGATCGGAGCCCTGATACCCATCAAGCGCGACATATGCCCTGCCAGTCCGAGCCGAGAGCCCAAATGACGTCCCACTTGAGCTCAGCGCCTGACGCACGGCAGATGAGGCATCATTCGCCGTGCTGCGCGCAACGATGATGACCTCAATCGCCAACGAACCGCCAGCGCGGTCCACAATTTTGCATCCCCAGGCTGTTTCGTCCTCGCTGAAGGGACTCCGGGATTCGACATGGGCAGCCACAGCTTCATTTAGAAAAATTTCTGCGCTCGCGGGGAGGTTCAGTTGGGTGACTAAAACCTGAGACTCGGGCAACAGAACCTGAATGTTCCCTTCAGCACGCTTTAGGGCGGGGTACGCAACCGTATCCAGATTCTCAAGCGGGTGATATTCAACCGCTGGACAAAACCAGGCCTTCAAGCCCACCTCATCACCCCAAAGCACTTGTTGGACCCCGAGCACTGCGCGACGGTACAACCCACTGAGGTCAAGACCAAAGAGATTGAGCTGATTCACATCGCTCATGGTTTTGTTAGTCCTGTCTTTTTCACTGTGACGGGGCCTGATCGAAGCACACCTTGGACGCCAGCGCCGCTGACCCAAACCGTTTGCTCAAGCTGAATGCCCCCGGGTAACGAAATTTCCATCTCGGCCGCGCTGATTGCCAGATCTGAAGCGCCGTTGGGATTGCGTAGAGCCTCGGCAATCGACTCAAAGGTAATTCTACCTTCAATCCGACCTCGGCCCGACCCGTTATCCGGTGCGGGCTGCCCTGCCGCCGGCATAGCATCGCCTTCCGCACCCGCTACGTCGCGCGCGAGATATGCGAGCTGGGTTGGTGCGCTACTGGCCGCCAAAGACCCTGTTCGGTAGGTATGCACATAGCCTTTGACGTTGTCGTACACAACTCGGGATGAATCCGCCACCGCAAGAAGCTCTTCAGGGTACCGGAAACCAGGGAAATCGGCGCGGTACTGCAACACACCCTCTGCCATCGCCACGGCTTCTCTCTCACCCGCTTTGCCAAGACCTTTAAAAAGCATCGTCAACTCATCTCGATCCGCATTGTTAAGGGATACGAACCCGCTAGAAGGGCGCAGGGTTCCAGAGACCGCCCAGTCATCTCCAAATTGGTACCGTTTAGTGAAAAGTTGCTGTCCAGTATGCTGCAATTCGTCTTCTTCCTGCTGCAATCCAGATACCACACTCTGGGCATCCGGGTCGTATGTTGCCATGGCGCTATCTCGTAGCAACAGATAAGCAACACCGCGACCCAGCGCCTGTGCTTTGGCCTCCCTAACACGAAGTTCCGCCATATACGTATCTGCGCGGGCAAAGTGTATGACGGCCGCAACCGTCAAAGACATCCCGGCAATCATCCACAATAAAAGGGCTATGGCAAAACCCCCCTGTTTAGACTCGGCGTTCATTGCCGTTCTCCGTAACGCTGAAACGGCACAATAATGAATGGCCAATCCTGGTTAGCCGCTTCAATTTGCAGTTGGACCGCCCAGGGAAGAGCCCCCCCCGGCACATTTTCGTCACGCGGCTCGGGGGTATTCGTCCAGTCTGCCTCGGGACTCACCCTGTAGGCGACCCGGAGCTGACGAACCCCATGGAGTAGCGCCACACTCTCAACGCCGCCCCCCCAGTCAGGCTCATCCTGAGGATCACCGAAACGATCAAAAGGAGCGAAGTGCAACATCAGATCCTCGCCTCTTGCTTCCAGTTTGAGGTGCTGTAATCCACCTGCACTACCTACGCGATCAAGCGGCGCAACCCACTCAAGCCATCCTGCTGTGCCGTCAAAATACCCTGCCTCAGGCAATGCATCGCGAAGCGCTTGGCGCAAAAAGCGATCCACTTCCCGTTTTTGCGAGGTCTGCGCAGTCGCCTGCTGCAAACGCTCATAGGTCTGACCAAAAGTGCGCATCGCAGTCACCACCGCCAGCATGATCATTGCAAAAATCACTGAGGCCACGGTCACTTCAACCAAGGTCATTCCCTGTTGCTGGCGAGGAGTCACCCTGCGTCGTGGCATTAGTCGACAACCTCTTGCAAAGGCACCACCGTTATTAAGTCCAGACTTCGCGGCGCGTTGGGACCGGGCCAACTCACTACCACCTCAACATATTGCAGAGGCTGCGGCGCCACGGCACGCTGCTCCTTATCCAGACCGTCCTGATAATCCGCTGGCCAACTACTCACTTGCCAATCATATTGCCCGAACTGCCCCGAAGCACCGTAGTTTTGTTCCGTAATGTAACCATGGTTAGCCAGCATGGACTCCGCTAACATCACTGCATCGGTATACTCCGCAGCCACCCGCACATTCCGCGTAGCGCCCATCGCCGCTTGATACAGCGCGCCCAATGACAGCGACAGCACCACTAATGCAACCAACATCTCAATCAGAGAAAATCCGCGTCCCCCCGCGCTCGCAGGTGCTCTGCCGCAATCGTAAAGCCCAGTGAATAGCGCTTTTTTCGGAGAAAATACACGGTCGACCCGTTCACTAAATTGGATGGTCTTAGAGGATGGGATTGCACAGGTTAACCCCCCGCTGGTCTCATGGCACAACTTCATCTAAAGCGATTCCTGCACCACGTCACCCAGTAGCCAGTCTATAGTGAGAT
>JAKMEU010000220.1 GCA_022425845.1 Luminiphilus sp.
GTGTCGTAACAGCGCCCGCCGGCAGTCAGCGCAATGCGATCGGTCACATCCCAGGTGACCTCACCAAAAATGGCCAGTTCTTCGACTTGCTCGGGCTGACTGGTAATGTAGATCAGATCACCGGGAACGATTCCTGCTGAGCCCGGAGGGGGAATGCCCAGCGCGCTGTCCAGCGCTGCATTTGCGCCGGGCTGAAGCGCAGGCGGATAGCCCCGGATGAACTCACTGTCACCATAAAATATGCCCACGGTGTAGTTCCAGCGGCCGTCAAAATTGCTGCTGAAGCGCGTCTCGTGCGTGAAGTTCTCGTACTCCGAGGTGGTCTCCAGTACCGACTCCAGTGGCGTAATGGGGATGCCCACGGCCGCCCCGTAGATAAAGTCTAGGAAGGTATGCTCTTCCTCAAACTCGGATGTTTCGCGCTCGTAAAAGGCCGTGGTGGAGGTGATGTCACCGGCGTTGATCGACCAGTTGAGCACCACGCTGGCTATCCACCATTCGTCCTGACCGGGCTCTTCCGAATCGAAGAATCGGCTTTGCTCCATGTTTTCTGCGTCAACGTCCGCGAAGGGCAGGCCGTCGGCCTTGATTTTCTGGTACATGAATTTGGGCGTGATGGACAGGTTGTCGGTGGCCATCCATTTCAGTGCCACTTGACCGCCGTAGTAGTCCTCGTCATCCACGTCTTCATTGCGCTCAAAGGCCGGCGTTGTGCCCAGCACCTCCTCGCCGGTCTGGTAGTTGAGCCAGGTCGGGTCATAAACCCGGTCGTAGATACCGGATATTGTTCCGGAATAGGCGGCGAAACGCAGTCCAAGTTTGTCCTCTACCAGGGGAACGTTGAAGTTGCCATCGAAGGCAAAGTTTGTGCCCCCGTCGCTGACTGACGAGATTGCCGTGTGCAAGGCCCCAGAGGCCTCCTCAAGATTGGGTTGCTGGGTAATGAGGCGAATGGTGCCGCCCATGGATCGGGCCCCGTACAGTGAACCCTGGGGTCCCCGCAACACCTCAATGCGCTCAAGGTCCAACACCCGGGGCTGCAGGGCAGCGGTAACGGGCACGTCGTCGATGTAAATGCCGGTGGTGGCGGATGACGACTTGTCTCCGCTGCCGAATACGCCGCGCAGCGACGGGGAGTTGGCGTCAAAACGGCCATCGGACTGGAACGCAGTGCCCAGGTTCGGGATACGCACGGCGAAATCCAGATAGCTGTCGATACCCATGTCTTCAATCGCTCGCTCGGACAGCACAGTGATGGACATGCCAACCTCTTGCAGCGACTCCGCCCGTTTTGTGGCGGTCACGATGACCTCTTCGAGCTGACCCGATTCCTGCGCTTGCAGCGGTGCCGCCAGGCAGACGGAGGTGAGTGCCACCGCCAGAGGCGTTTTGGAGAAAGCCGTCCTAAATGTCGTTTTCATGGGATGCATCCGTTGTTGGTTTGCTTGTGGGAGTGAGCTTCTTGTTTTGGTTTTGTTCATCTTCTAGACAGATAATGCCAATATACTGCGGCGCTTGGAAGCTGGCATTTTCCACATGAAAAAGTAAAACAACAATCTTATTTTGTATATGGCTTGTGTATCAAAATGAAGATTGTGATCTGTTTCAGGAAATAGGCGGGTTTCCCCGTCACGCGGGCCTGTCCGGGCCTCGAGCATCCGGCACGGCGGGTTGGCCAGGGCACAGGCCCTCATTCCTGTAACCCGCTAATTCAGCCTGGGCAGGAGCGCACTCGTCTGGGCCTATGCGTCACCGGCTGCTGCGCCTTCTGCAGGGCGCGGCAAGCTGGCGGCATCGATTGTGAGCATTGCCGACACTGTCAGGTCAGAAAATTCGCGAAAAACTGGGCCACGGCATCGGGTTCCGTCAAGGCACTGATTGCCGCGATGTGCTGATCGGGTCGAATGATCGCGACACAACCCTGTTTTATGTCAGCACCGATACCGGCATACCAGTCATTTGTTTCGATCCCGGGGCAGAAAACCTTCCCGTAATCCCTCAGATCCAGCTTTCCTCTGGGGGGCCACAGCAGCGTGGGCAGTTGCGCGAACTCGATTGAGCGAAAATCCCTGGGTAATACGGCCAGCACTTCGATAGCACTGTCGGCGTCACGGGTTGTCGAGGGGGTGATGCCCAGGGGTGAGGTTGGACTGTTTTCAAGCCAGTCCAACAGTTGGCGCAGTGCGGGGCTCAGGCCAGATTCTGCGCTTTCACGGTCAACCAGTAGTACTCGCCAACGCCCATCTGCCCTCAGCTGTTCGCTCAGGCGCAGCGGGCAGGCGTCGACGGCCCTCAGAACAGGAACCGAGGGAAAGCGTTTTCCGATTTCCAGTCCGGTCGCAAGCCACTGGGCACTGTCCCGCTGCACCGTTGGTAGGCTTTGGTATTGGCTCATTGTCCCGGATACGAAGCCGTCTGCCTTCAGGAGTGCCTCTTGAAGCCTGGAACCCATCGATTCATCCGTGCACCCGTTATCCGCAGAGAAGGCTTCGGCAAACTCCCGGTCAAAATCAATCAATTCCTGTGCGATGGCGTGCCGCTCATCGGAGTAACTCCGCAGCAACTGCGGAACGCATTTACCCTGCGCTACTGCGGCGAGTTTCCAGCCGAGGTTGAAGCTGTCGTGCATGGAGATATTCATGCCCTGACCCGCTTTGGGGCTGTGGGTATGGCAGGCATCACCGACAATGAAGACGCTGGGGTGCTGCTCCCCGCCGTCGGTATCGCGGTTATCAAAAACAGGGCACAACCGCTGTCCGACTTCATAAACCGACCACCAGGGCACTTCCCTGAGGGAAAGTGTGTAAGGACTAAGGATTCGTTCCGCGGTGGCGACCAGTTCCTCAAGGGTAATGTTG
>JAKMEU010000393.1 GCA_022425845.1 Luminiphilus sp.
CTGTAAAACAATGGCTTATAAACATTGCGGCCTTAAAATACCGATTTTTTGCATTGATTTAAGGTTATTTTAGTCTTTAATATGGGTTTATTGAGCCTTTAAAGGTTAAAAATACCCATGCAGAACAACGCGCAAAATATGATTGGCCAATCCCCGGCCCTGATGGCAGCCCTTGACCATCTATCGACCCTCGCGAGCATCGATCGGCCCATTCTGGTGTTGGGTGAACGCGGCACGGGTAAGGAGCTCGCTGCAGAGCGTCTGCACTTCCTGTCGCCGCGGTGGTCAGATGTGTTCGTCAAAATTAATTGCGGGGCCATCACCGAAACACTTTTGGAAAGCGAATTATTCGGGCATGAAGCAGGCGCGTTCACCGGCGCAACCAAGCAGCATATCGGGCGCTTTGAGCGGGCTGATGGAGGCACACTTTTTCTCGACGAGCTTGGCACAATGTCACTGCGCCTTCAGGAGAAATTGCTGCGGCTCATTGAATACGGCGAGTTCGAGCGCGTCGGCGGCAGCAAGACCATACGCGTAGATGTCCGTGTCGTCGCCGCAACCAACGCCAACCTGCCCCAGATGGCCAACGCAGGGGAGTTTCGCTGGGATCTACTCGACCGACTGACGTTTGATGTCGTCCGTCTACCCCCTCTGCGTGAGCGGCAAAACGATGTCCTGGAACTTGCCAATCACTTTGCCATCAAGATGGTGGCCGAATTGGGCTGGCCATTTTTCGCCGGCTTCACCGCTGCGGCTGAAGCGGACCTCGTAACCCACCACTGGCCGGGCAATATCCGGGAGCTGAAAAATGTGGTGGAGCGTTCTATTTACCGCTGGGGGGAGCAGGAGAATCCGGTAGACGCGGTCGTTATCAACCCTTTCAGTGGCTTTGGCGACGCTCAGGAGGACATCCCCGACACAGTGATTTCAGCCAGCGAACCCTCGGAAACAATCGAGGCCAGGACATGGCCCATCGATCTAAGGCAAACGCTGGAGGAGACCGAAGTCACCTGGGTGAATGCCGCCTTGAACGAATGCAACTTCAGCCAGAAGGCGGCGGCAGAATTATTGGGTCTGACCTATGACCAGATGCGAAGCCTGATGCGCAAGTACGACCTGCGCACGCGCGCACCGAGATCCTAGACGCTTCACCTCAACAGCGCGTTGTCACGCCTCGCCACACGCTGCCACCGGATAGATTAAAGCGCAGACGCTGGCACATTTTTACCCATGGGGCGTATTATCAGCGTGGTCCCCCATACCCACTGCCCAACAGCCTTTCTGACAGGAACACCTCAATGATCCCCCAACTCAGCAACAGCAACTTGTTTAAAACCAAAGCCTATATCGATGGGGCATGGGTGGACGCTGATTCCGGGGGCCTTCTTCCCGTTAGCAATCCCGCCACCGGCGACGTCATCGCCGAAGTCGCCAAGGTGGGCAGCGAAGAGACCCGAAGGGCCATCCTGGCGGCGGAGCGCGCCATGGTCGACTGGTGCAAGGTACCCGCCAAACAGCGGGCTCAGGTTATGCGCCGTTGGTTTGACCTGATCATTGCCAACCAGGAGGACCTGGCCCGAATTATGACTACGGAACAGGGTAAAACCCTGGCCGAGTCCCGTGGCGAGGTGGCCTATGGCGCCTCCTACATCGAGTGGTTTGCCGAACAAGCCAAACGAATCGATGGCGACGTCATCCCGGCCCCCAGCAGCGACAAGCGCATCGTGTGTATCAAACAACCTGTGGGCGTTTGTGCCTCCATAACGCCCTGGAACTTTCCCAATGCCATGATTACCCGCAAAGCAGCACCCGCCCTCGCGGCGGGCTGTACGATCGTCATCAAACCGGCAAGCGAAACACCCCTCTCGGCATTGGCACTCGCCGAGCTTGCGGATCAGGCCGGTATCCCTGCCGGGGTTCTTAACGTTGTTATGGGCAGTTCTTCCGAAATCGGTGGCGAACTCACCAGTAACCCCATCGTGAGGAAACTGTCTTTTACCGGATCCACCCCCATAGGAAAGATGCTTGAAACCCAGTGCGTCCCGACACTCAAGAAAACATCCATGGAACTGGGTGGCAACGCACCCTTTATCGTATTTGATGACGCCGACATTGACAGCGCGGTACAGGGCGCACTGATCTCCAAGTATCGCAACAGCGGGCAAACCTGCGTGTGCTCAAACCGCTTATTTGTTCAGGCGGATATCGCCGAAGAATTCACAGCGAAGCTGGTGGCCGCCACTGAAACGCTAAAACTGGGTAATGGTCTGGATACCGACACCCAGCTCGGACCTTTGGTCAATGCAAAAGCCGTGGTCGACGTGGATGAATTGGTGCAGGGGTCCCTCGCCGCCGGCGCAAAGCTGGTGTTGGGAGGTGCGCCCAGTGACCTTGGACCCTGCTTCTACCAACCCACAATTCTTACAAACGTCACACCTGACATGCCCGTCTTTCGAAATGAAATATTCGGTCCCGTCGCACCCATTATTACTTTTGAGACCGAGGCCGAAGCCATCGCACTCGCCAACGACACGGAGTTCGGCCTCGCCAGTTACTTTTACACCCGTGACATCGGTCGCGTCTGGCGCGTCGCCGAGGCACTGGAATACGGAATCGTGGGCATCAACGAGGGCATCATCTCTAACGAGATGGCTCCCTTTGGCGGAATCAAAGAATCGGGATCGGGCCGGGAAGGGTCAAAGTACGGCATCGACGATTACCTGGAAATTAAATATATGCTGATGGGCGGCCTCGACGACTAAACCTTTATTAGGCTGATGGAAAAGAGGGGGAGCCCGAGCAGGATAGCCCGGGCAATCGACACACGGTGCGACCTGACAGACCCTGAAAAACGATGCGCCCCCGGGGTGACCTCGGGATGAGGCTATTCTAAACTGGTCCTGGTAAGCAGGGTTCCACCCCAGCAACCGCCAGCTAAACTAACAAGGCCGATATTTGTGCCCCAATCAGCCCAACACGAAATCGCCGATGACAGGTATGGACAGCTAGCCGAGAGTTTTGTCCTCTGCCGAAAGCAATCGCTGGCGCTGTGTGACGGGCTGACCGCTGAAGATCACATGATCCAGGGGGCGCCTTTTGCAAGCCCGCCAAAATGGCACCTCGCCCACACCAACTGGTTTTTCGCCACCTTTCTACTAACCCCCCTTGGACAACATCCTTCGGTGCCCGACAGCTGGCACACACTCTTTAATTCGTATTACAACGGTTTGGGCCAACCCCATGCGCGGGCAGAGCGTGGCATCCTCAGTCGCCCTGCCCTGCCCGATATCCTTGCCTGGCGGGAGCAGGTTGATGAGGCCGTATTGCTCTCCCTGCGTGAGGGTCACTTTGATGAGGCCCAGCTTGACCTCCTTGAGTTGGGTATCCAGCACGAGATGCAGCATCAGGAACTGTTACTCACCGATCTGTTGTTCAGTTTTTCTCGAAATCCCGCGCTACCCACATACAGCCCGACAGCGGACAGCGCTCCGGCATCCAGCGCCCCCCAGGATTGGCATCGTTTTGAGGGTGGAATTGTCCAGATTGGGGCCGACCCCAAGGACTTCTCATTCGACAATGAGCATCCACAGCACCGCCATTTCCTGGAGCCCTTTGCCATCGCCAACCGACTGGTCACCAACGGTGACTACCAAAAATTTATTGCCGAAGATGGTTACCGGGACCCCCAGTGGTGGCTGTCAGATGGCTGGGAGACCGTGCGCCGGGAACAATGGCAGCGCCCTCTCCACTGGGTGGATGGGGACCGTATATTCAGCCTCCGGGGTGTGCAGGTCCTCGACCCCCTGGCCCCCGTGTGTCACCTTTCTGGCTATGAGGCTGATGCCTATGCACGCTGGGCGGGTTGCCGATTGCCAAGTGAGTTTGAATGGGAGCATGCCGCCCAGGCGCTGGCACCCCCTAAGCAGCCCTCAGACCGTTTGATGGAGGTGAATCACCCGGGGTGGTTTGGCAGTGTCTGGCAGTGGACCCAGTCCGCTTATGGCCCCTATCCCGGCTACCGGCCTGACACAGGAGCGGTCGGTGAATACAACGGAAAATTCATGAGCAGCCAATGGGTCTTGCGGGGCAGTTCCTTTGCCACACCCCATCCGCAGCGGCGCCTGAGCTACCGCAACTTCTTTTACCCCGCAGACCGTTGGCAATTTACCGGCCTGCGCCTCGCCAAGAGCGTGTGTACCACATGACATCCACTCCTCACCCTTCGTCGCAAGCGATACCCGGCAACCTAAACTTTATCGAGATACAGCGTCCACAGGTGGATGAAACCGAGGAGGTCCTTGAATCGCTGGCCGAGCGCCCCCCGCGCCTGTCACCGAAATATTTTTATGACTCGAGGGGCTCGGAGCTGTTCGAGACCATCACCGAACTGCCAGAGTACTACCTGACCCGCGCTGAGGCCGAGATTTTTGACCGTCACCTCGACGCCATTGTCGAAGCAATGGGCTATGGGGACGTGATCATTGAGC
>JAKMEU010000248.1 GCA_022425845.1 Luminiphilus sp.
ATTCCCTCCCTTGAGCTGATCCTGCAATCCTGTCTCAAAGGCTTGAAGCAGCAATGGTTGGTGGTTGAGGGCCTGAATCTTGGATTTTTTGGCCAGGCCGGTCCCACACTGGATTGGCTGGATACCATTAGCGACGAGGTGCCCGTCCTGCTGCGGGCCTCGGACGGTCATTCCGTCGCCCTTAATTCACCGGGCTTGTTGCTGGCCCAGATTTCCCGTGAAACCGAGGATCCCCCTGCCGGGCTTATCGAGCGGGATGCTGCGGGTGTCCCCAGCGGCACCCTGCGTGAATCCGCCATGGGACTTGCCGAGCGCCAGGTGCCCTCGGTGACCGACGAGGACCGCATGGCGACGATGCGCGCGGCACTTCGTGAAATGAACAAATATGGATTGACCAGCGTTTTCGACGCCTGGGTGGGCGCCACCGACGTTGCCATGTATCGGGCGCTGGAGCAGCAGGGTGATCTGACCCTTCGGGTGCGAGCGGCACTCGCTTACGGGCACGGCGATTTATTTACCCAGGACACGCCGGAGGTGTATGAACGTCATCTTCAGGATCGGAAGAGCCTAAGCAGCGATCGATTCAAGTTGGCCGCGGTTAAGCTCTTTATTGATGGTGTACTCGAGGGCGAGACAGCCGCGCTGGTGTCCCCCTACCTGACCCTTCCCGGATACCGGGGCGAGCTGACTTACTCCCAGGAGGAGCTCAACGGCATTGTCGCTGATTTGGTAGAGCAGGATGTTCAGGTTTATACCCATGCGCTGGGGGATGGTGGCGTGCGATCCATATTGGATGCTCTGGAGTTCGCTCAGGCAGCCCATGGGCGTAAAGATCTGCGGCCCCATATCTCGCATCTGCAGCTGATTCATCCCGATGACCATGATCGCTTTGCTGAGCTGGGCGCCGTGGCTAACTTCCAGGCACTGTGGGCTCTGCCTGATGAGTGGATTATGAACCTGAATTTGCCTGTGGTGGGTCTTGACCGTGTACACCGGATGTATCCGATTGCCAGTATCGTGAACACCGGCGCGACTGTTGTTGGTGGTAGTGACTGGAACGTCAGCTCCCTCAATCCATTGGACGCCATTGAAGTGGCTGTACTGCGCCAAGACTGGCAGGCCAATGATGGGCTCTCAGACGATGAACTCAGCCAACTGGATGTGCTCAATCGTAAGGAGCGGGTCAGCCTGGATACCATGTTGAAGGCTTACACGGTGAACGCCGCCTGGTCGATGCACCAAGAGGGTGCAACCGGCAGCTTGACGCCGGGTAAGCTGGCTGACGTTATTGTGCTCTCTGAAGACCTGTTTGCAGTGCCACCCCAGCGGATTAGTACGGTGCAAGTGGAGCAAACCTTCGTTGCGGGTCAGCGGGTGTACCCCGAAGCAGCCCGGAAGGACGGTCCATAGGCGGGGCAGTAATCGGGTTTATTGTTGCTCTTTATCCCTCTGGTAGATACTTTATGAACAAAGGTTTGGAGCGGGTTGCAACACGGCCATAAAAACAATCATCATTGTTTGTAATTGCTTCTGAGGTGTGCCAAGCTCGGACTGACTATAGTGATTACAGTGCTCGCGGTGTGTGCGGCATCCAATCAGTGCATAGATAATAAAACAGAGGAGAGCCAGTCATGGGATTCAACCCGCAGAATTTTCCCGAACACAATAAGCAATGCGTTTTGGCAGTGGCGGTCATGGCAGCAGGTATTGCCGGTGTTCTGCCCCAAACAACGCTAGCGCAAGAGTCCAGCATGGCGCTTGAAGAGGTGGTCGTGACCGCCCGGAAGCGAGCGGAATCCATCCAGGACGTTCCGGTGGCCGTCACAGCACTTTCTGCAGGCCAGATCGAGCGCGGTGTCATTAATAGCGTGGTCGACCTTAAGAAGCTGGCTCCCAACGTGGAGCTGATTGCCCAACCGTTCGCGGGGGCGGCCTTGAGCGCTTCGATCCGCGGCGTGGGACTGGATGACCTGGAAAAAACCTTTGAGCCGACCGTTGGGGTGTCCATCGATGGGGTGTTCCTGGCCTCTACGGCGGGTGCCAATGTTGATCTTTTTGATATCGAATCTGTCGAAGTTCTCCGTGGTCCCCAGGGCACGCTGTTCGGTCGGAATACCGTAGGCGGCGTCATTAACATCAACCGCACCAAGCCCACCAAGGAGTTCGGAGTCAAATTGCAGGCGACCTTCGACGAGTTCAATCGTCAGGACTTCCAGGCCATGGTCAATATTCCACTGGGTGAGCGCGGTGGCATCAAGGTTGCCGGGCGAAGCCTGCAGAGTGATGCCTTCACCGACAACGTCACCCGCGGGGAGAACCCGGACAACCGTGATTTGGTCAATTCGACCGTGTCGGTACTGTACGATTTCACGGACAACTTCAGCGCCCAATTCACCTGGGACAACTACAACGATAATTCAAGACTGGTCGACCAGATCAACATCACCAGCATCCCCTATAACGGCTTTGGCTTTTTTGGGCCGGATTACCAGGACGTCACCTCCGGCGACCTCTCCGCAGCCAATGATTACAAGACCACGTATTCGGGCGGAAAATTTTACAGCACGATACAGGGCAATAATTACGCCCTCACGTTAAACGGCTCGGCTGGCAACCACGACATCAAGTTCATCACCTCAAAGATGGAAACCAAAGAGCAGATGGACATCTGCTCATGGGGTGCGCCAATCACCGGTCAGACCGCCTTTGTGCTGTTTCCCTTCGGTACGGGTACTGAGAACAATCCCAGCGGCGATCCATGCTTTTTCCCCGTCCTACGGGACCAGGAGTTTGAGCAGGCCAGTTCGGAATTGCAGGTGACCTCCGACTTTGACGGGCCCTTCAACTATGTGGCGGGTCTTTATTACATGACCTCAGACGCACCCTTTGTTACGGGCCCGGTGCAGGTGATCGAATCGCTACAGGAGTTGGAGGCTCGCGCCATTTATGGTGAGGTCATTTGGAATATCACCGAAAACTGGGGTCTGACTGCAGGTGGCCGCTACACCGAGGAAGAAAAAGACTTTTCTGTCACGGCGGCTGCCTTCCCTAACGGCCAGGATTTCTTTTTCGAGGATGACGAGTTTACTTACAGGTTGGTTCTGGAACGAAAGTTTGACTTCGGCATGATCTATGCCTCGTACTCGACCGGGTTCCGCTCGGGTGGCTTCAACTCAAGGGGTACGACGCCCAACACCGTGGGCCCGTATGAGTCGGAGACGGTGGACAGTCTGGAGTTCGGTTTGAGGTCGCAATTCCTGAATGACCGGGTCACCCTGAACCTCACCTACTTTGACTCGACCTACGAGGATAAGCAGGAGGCGGTCGTTACCGCCGGTGACGGCAGCTTTATTTACAACGGTCAGCCCGAAGACTGCGGTGGCCCAACCTGTACATTTATCTTCAACGCCGGGGAAGTGGACAATAGCGGCCTTGAGATTGAGGCAATGGCGCTGGTCACAGATGGCCTCACGCTAAGGGCAGCAATCGGCACGCTGGATTCCGAGTACAGCAAGTTTGACTATGCCGGGGTTGATATCGCCGATATCGCCAACGTGACCTGGGCTCCCGAGTTGACTGCGGCACTGGGTGCCGAGTGGCTGCTGAATATTGGTGCTGGGCAGTTGGCTCTGAACGCTAACTTCAAGTACACCGACGAGGCCTGGGGCCGCACAGACTGGACCACCTATGACCCAGCGACAGGGCCAAAAATGCTGGTCGACAGCTATGAGGTACTTGATGTTTCAGCGACCTATACCCGGGATATGGGTCGGGGCATGCTAACGCTGCGTGTCTACGGTACCGATATTCTTGAGGACGGTGGACGCCTGGCTCGGCCTTTCGATGCGGGTGCATTCGCCTTTGCGGACATCGTGCCCCGCCGGACCCTGGGTGCGACGATTGGCTACGAGTTCTGAGTACTGCCGATTTAAAAAAGCCACCTTCGGGTGGCTTTTTTTTGGCGGGGAACCGCCTGAACCCGGGGGGCTGGCCCGCCTGCTTTGGAATGCCCTGCAGCAGGGCCTGTGCCCTCTGTTTCGACAGGTGTCGTGAGGGCCGTTGCGCCTCGACCTGCGTATACTGCGCAATTATTTAACGAGGCAGACTTCATGGGTGATCGCAGCTTCGATGTCATATTGTACGGAGCCTCCGGCTTCACGGGACAGCTGGTGGCGGAGTATCTCGCCGGGCACGCCGGCACCGTCCGCTGGGCGATTGCGGGTCGTAGTCAACCCAAGCTTGAGGAACTGCGCTCTGCCCTGGGGCAGCCCACGCTGCCCATCCTGATCGCAGACAGCGATGACGCCAATGCGTTGACGGCGATGGTGCAGCAGGCGCGGGTTGTGATCACCACGGTGGGACCCTACGCCCGTCACGGGTCGCTTTTACTCGAGACCTGTGCCCGGGAGGGCACGCACTACTGCGATCTCACGGGGGAGGCCCAGTGGATGGCCGAGGTCTTCGAGGGGATCGACCCCATTGCCAAGTCCAGCGGTGCTCGCCTCGTGCACTGCTGTGGCTTTGACTCGATACCCTCAGATCTCTCGGTCTATGTCGTGCAGGAGGCCTTCAAGGCCCGCTTTGGCTACTACGCACCTGCAGTCTCTGGTCGCATGGGCCCGTATTCCGGTGGTGTAAGCGGCGGCACCGTGGCCAGCATGATGCTGGTCACAGAGCAGATTTCAAAGGACCCCAGTATTCGTGAGCGGTTGATGAATCCCTATTCTCTGTACCCACCCGGTATGGCGGCTGGTCAGGACAAGAGCGATCAGATGGGCGCGGCCTGGGATGCGGCTTTCGATTCGTGGACGGGCCCCTTTGTCATGGCCGGTATCAACACCAAAGTGGTTCGCCGCTCCAATGCCCTGGCCGGACTTCCCTATGGTGCTGATTTTCGCTACGACGAATCCCAGCTTGCCAAGGGACGTTTGTCGGCGCTCTCTACCGCGGTAGCGACGGGTGGCTTCATGGCGAGCGCTTTCTTTTCGCCTACGAGAGCCATTCTGAAAAAGTTTTTGCCCGACCCGGGGGAGGGCCCCGATGCAGCGACACGCGAGAACGGGCTTGTTGAGTTTTGGGCACGTGCCGTTGGGGGGGATGCGGGCCAGGACAGTCTCTTCGTAAAGGTCACGGGGAAGCGCGATCCCGGTTATGGTGCCACCTCGCGCATGCTGGCCCAGGCCGGGCTCTGCTTGGCCCAGGATGAGTTGCAGGTGGGAGGCGGTATCTGGACGCCGGCCAGTGCCCTTGGCGATGCCCTGGTCAAACG